>NZ_NFIL01000050.1:0-15494 GCF_002161755.1 Flavonifractor sp. An4
AGCACGCCGCCAGCGTTCATCCTGAGCCAGGATCAAACTCTCAATAAAATGGTATCTAAAGAACCGAAGTTCTTCAAATCACTTTATCGAAGCTTAATTCATAGCTTCAAAGAAATTAATTCAAGAGCCTTCTTTCAAGCTTTGCTTGTCAGAAGGACTTCTCGTCCTTTCTGGTGCTTCGTGTTTCTTTCACGTTGTTTAATTTACAAGGTACACGCTCTTGCCAGCCGCTCGGGCTGACGTGCTATTTATTTTAGCACACTCTGTTTCGCTTGTCAAGAACTTTTTTCAAGTTTTTTCAGGGCTTTTTAGCCCCGAACCGCTTGTTTCGGTTCTTTTTCAAGCTGGTTCGTACCTTCCGGCGCGAACTTATTTAGTTTACCATGCACGCTCGCGTTTGTCAAGCACTTTTTTCTGATCCCTTTCCGCAAGGCTGTCCAGGTTCCCCTCGGTTTCTTCCGGTTTTGGTCAGATTTTCATGCCCTCTCGCAAGGTGCTCAGTTAGAATACCACCCCTGCCCCCGTTTGTCAACACCTTTTTTCACTTTTCTTCTTTTTCTTTTCCCGTCCCGGATTTTTGGACAGCAGCCGCCAAGTCCTCATAGGAGAAGAGCGCATTAAGCACCTCCAGCATGGCATTGGGAGACAGATGTCCCGGCAGCTTCAGCTGCTTCATCAAGGTCTGTCTGCGCTCGGCTGATCCAGCCCCTCCAGACAGCCCCAGCAGCATCAGGTCCGCCTTGGTGATGACTCGTCCACACCGCACCGGCGGAGCATCTTCCTCCAAGAAGGTAGCCCCCGCCCGTCGGAGGGCCTGTTCCAGTACCTGGGGACGCATCCCTTCCACGCCCAGCTTCCCCTCTTTTCCCGGCGTACGCTTCCGTCGTTCCTTACCCAGGATATCAGGCACATAGGCGTGCTTCACCTGTTCCGGCGGAATGCTGCCCTTGAGGAAATTGCGGATGACAAAACCAGCCCCATCCGGATCGGTGAGGATGATAAGGCCCCGCTCCGCCGCCAAGCGGCGGAACAGGGCCAGTTTCTCACTGTTTTTAAATACACCAAAGCCGGAGGTCTCCACAATAATGGTATCCACCATCTGAGAGAGGGTATTCTTATCATAACGCCCCTCTACCACAATAGCCTCTTTGATCCGCAGCATACTCAGCTCCAGTGTAGGCAGGCGTATCCGACGTGCCAGCCGTCACCCAGGTTTTCCGTGTACAGAACACCGGGCCGGGCACTGCCCCGCCAGGGTTGCTGATGGACATTCAGGCGATCCAGAGGCTGATCGGACAGCCAAGCTCGTGCCGCACCGTTGCAGAGACACACGGTCAGCGCACCATCCTCCAGGCGAACCGCCTCCACCTCCAGGCCATCCAGCGGTTGGGTACTAAATCCCTCCGAGGGCAGTTCCCCCGCCTGGGCCGCCTTCCGCAGAAGCTGCAGCTCGTCCCTCCGCACCGCCAGCAACTTGCGGACCTGCTCACGGATGATCTCCATCTGATTCTTTCTGCGATTGGCGGTCAGATACCACCCCGCCGCGCCGGCGGCGGCAAGCACCACGCCAAAGATCGCACGCTTTTTCATTATCATCAGGCTCCTTTCTTTACGGCCAGCTCCATCAGCAGGCCAGTCAACAGTTCTTCTCCATCCGCGCCAGTGGATTTCATGGCCAGATCTACTTCGCCACAGCGGATCACCGCCCGGCGGCACCAACCCAGAGAAAACCGCCGGGCTGACTGCATCATCCGTTCCGCCGGATAAGCCGAGCGCAGTCCCCACAGCTCCATCAAATAGCGGCTTCCCTTCCTGTGTTCCAGGGCCAGCCGGGCTGTATAGAGCTGCCGCAGCTGCTTGCCCAGGGCCGCCAGCAGTTTGATGGGAGGCTCCTGCATATGATAGAGGTCCCCCAGCACTGAGGCCGCCTTGTCAAAGTCTCCGGCGGAGATGGCATCGGTCATCTGGAACACCACCGCATCCAGCTGGGGTGTGGCTACCGCGTCGATATCCTGTCGGGTGACCCGCCGGTGAGAGGCGTAGGCACCAATCTTGCCGATCTCCGAAATCAGAGTGTGCATCAGATCTCCACACAGGAAGATAAGATACTTGGCGTCCTCAGTACCGATATCATGGTCCATGGCCCGGAAACGCCGGGCGATCCAGTCCACCAGGTCCCCCTGCTCCTGTCGGTTGAAGGGCACTACACTGCCCTTCTCCTTGATAACACCGGCCAGCTTGGTACGAGCATCTGATTTATATTCGATCAGGTCATACACAAAGACCAGGCACACATAGTCGGGCAGATCCTTCAAAATGGCGGTAAGCCCCTCCTTGTCTCCCTTGAAGAGATCGTAATCATTGACTACGATCATGGTGCGGGGACTCATCATAGGCAGGCAGTCCACCGTCTGGGCCAGAGCCTTCAAATCAAACTCCTTACCCTGGATCACATGGTAGTTGAAGGCCTCCATTCCCGGAGGCAGCAATTTCTGCTTCATCTGTCCCAGATAGTAGTCCCGCAGATAGGCCTCCTCGCCGTGAAACACATAAAGGCTGCCCAACGTGCCGCTTTTCAGATCCTGTTTCAGCTTCTGATAGGCAGCAGTATCTGGTTTTCCCTTTGGCGGCATGGTATCTTCTCCTTATTCCGCAGTAATAGTAACGGTCCCCGACCAGTCGGTGCGGTAGATCTGGCATCCGTGCTGGGACAGCCGGGCCAGAGTCTCCGCCGCCGGGTGACCGTAAGTATTGTATCCAACTGATATAACAGCCCATTCCGGCTGTATGGCCTGGAGCAATTCGTCCGACGAGGCGTATTTGGAGCCGTGGTGGCCTGCTACCAGCAGCTCTGTATCCGGCAGGTCTCCGTATTTCACCAGCCGTCCCTCCACCGTAGTATCCATATCTCCCGTAATGAGCACATCAAAGTCCCCTGCGCTGCCTAACACCGACAGGCCTTCTTCATTGCTGCTGCCGCTGCCCAGGGGCGGGTAGATCTTCAGGCTCGTCTCTCCCAGCTCGGCGGTGGCCCCGTCGGTGACCAACAAAGTCTCCACTCCATGGGCTTGGGCGGCAGCCTCCACCTCTGCCCGCAGGGCACTGTCCGGCTCCACGTCAGGCAGAATCAGCAGTCCCACGTCCATCCGCTCCAGTAGTTGAGGAATTCCGGATGCGTGGTCATCGTGATAGTGGGTGAGGATCACCAGATCGATGTGGCTCAGGCCCAGGGACTGAAAGTAATCCGCAGCGGTATTTCCCGCATCGTAGCCGCCGCAGTCAACCAACGCAGTCTGTCCCCGGGAATAGAGGGCCACGCTGAGACCCTGACCCACATCCAACACCGATACGGTCAGCCTTCCGCCGGTGAGGGCAGCAGCCTGGAGGATCAGGGCGCCACACAGGGTGGACGTGCTGAGGCACACCGGCACCGCCACCCGGCCTCTGGGGCCCCGCCAAAGCACCCACAGGAAAATAAGTCCATAGGTCAGAGCCATCCACAGAACCAGATAGACGGAATGGACGGCCACCGAGGCAAAGGGCAGGCTCGCCAGGGCAGCAGTGAGCCACTGGAGATACCACACCGGCAAGGAGACCACCCAGGCCATCACCGTGGCCACGGCAGGCAGCACAAGCCCCACCAGCGCCGTCACCAGCCCACCCAGGAAGGCATCGGACACCGCCCACAGGGAGAGCAGATTGGTAAGAGGTGAAATAAGCGTTACGCTGCCAAAATAGAAGGCCATCAGAGGCGTGGTGAACACAATGGCTCCCAACGTGGTGGCAACAGTGGCGATAATCACCCGGGCCACCCGGCAGCCCAGTTTGAGCCAAAAGTTCTGGGGCTTGCGGGGCAGTCTGCTCTCCCACTTCTCACACAAAGGCCCGGTAAACAGAAAGATACCGGCCACGGCGGCAAAGGACAGCTGGAGGGACACGCTGGCGGCGGCATAGGGATTGACCGCCAGCAGTATCATCAGCACGGTACTGAGGCTGGTAGGCGGATCATTGTCCCGGTCCACCAGCGGGGCAATCAGGAGCAAAGCCTGCATCAACGCCGCCCGCTGCACCGAGGGGGTGTTGCCTGCCACGGCGCTGAAAAAGAAGAGCAGGCAGATGCCCACCACTGCCGACAGCCGCCTGCGGCGGCCCAACAGAGTAGTAATCAGTCCGGCCAAAAAAGAGACATGGAGGCCGGAGACTGCGATCACATGGGCCAGTCCAGACCGGCGCAGGGCACTGTACACCGCCTCAGGCAGTTCCGTCTTGTCTCCCGTCAGCAACGCGGTGACCAAAGGCGCGGTACTATCCGGAAAAGCCCGGTCCACGCTGTCCTTCAGCGCCCCACTGAACAGGGCGGGCCAGCAGCCCACCGGAGTCTGTTCCGGCCGTTCCGCCGTCCATTCCTTCCCGCCACTGCCGATGAGGAGTACCCCTTTGGCATAATAGTAGCTGGTAGTCTCCCCCGCCATAGTGTCTGCCATACGGAAGGAGGCGGTCACCGTCAGCCGGTCGCCAGGCCGCAAACCCATGGCCTCTTCCCCATTCAAATAGAGCAAGGTCTTGACCGGACTTCCATCGTCCCCATAGACCTCCGCCAGAACAGAAGTGCTGTAGCTGTTCTCCTGAGGCCAATCGGTAACCAGAGCCGTAACCGTCGTCTCTGTGCCGTTCAGCCGCAGCGCAGGTACCCGTACCAGAGCGCAGTATACTCCCGTCCAACACAGGCCCGCCGCCAAACCGAAGCAGATCAGCAGCGTCCGCAGACGGGCTTTGCCCCGAAGGAACAGTCCGGCCAGGGCTGCCAAACCACAGCACGCCCCCGCCGGTACCAGTATGGCTTCCGGCAGCAGATAAACCGCCAGAAACACCGCGCCGGAAAAGGCGGCGGCAAACCAGGCCAGCTTACGCATAGGGCATCCCAGCCAGGCAGCGGATAGACTGAACATACATGGTCATCACCTTATCCATGATACCAAACTGAGCCATACAGCGCAAGACATGACTCCATGCACAGTCACAAAAAATGCAGAACAGCCCCCGCCCTTCCAGGGCAGGGGCTGTCTTTCTATCTGGTTCTTATTTCTTCCGCAGGAAAGAGAACTTGGTCTCGGAGCAGATCACGCCCACAAAGATCAGGGCAAAGCCCACCAGCATCAGGGCGGTAGGCTGCTCATTGGCGAAGATCATGGAGAAGATCACACCGAAAGGAGCCTCCAGAGACAGGAGGACCGCCGCGGTGGAGGGGGCGGTGTACTTCTGGCCGATGTTCTGGAAAAGCAGTGCGCCGCAGGAAGCGAAAATCACCAGGTAGGCAAGGCCAAAGATCAGATCGCCGTTGAACACCTCGGGGCTCACCGAAGTTCTGGTAACCAGCACGCCGATCCAGGAAAACACGGCAAAGCTGGCAAACTGGAGGGTGGTCAGGATGAAGATATCCCGGCCCTCGGAGAACTTGGACACCGCCACGATATGGGCGGCAAAGAAGAAGCCGCCGATAAGGGTAAGTACATCACCCATATTGAAAGCGGAGGCGTTATCGCCGGTAACCGACACCAGACCAATGCCAATGATGCACAGCAAGGCTGCGATCACATTGAACTTGTCCGGCCGGCGCTTGGCCACGATCCAGTACAGGAAGGGGACAATGACGCAGTAAACTGCAGTGAGGAAGGCGTTCTTGCCGGGGGTGGTCTGTTCCAGCCCGTAGGTCTGGAAAGCATAGGCCACAAACAGGCAGAAGCCCATTACTGTGCCGCCAATCAGGTAGTGGCGGTCCATCACCTTCCATCGTTTGATAAAGACCACCGCCAGCACAAGAGCGGCAAAACTGAATCGAATGGCCAGCAGCCAGAAGGTGGGCAGCACATCCACGCTGCTCTTCATCACTACAAAGGAACTACCCCAAATAATCGTAGCGAGGATAATCAGCGGGGTGGCGAACTTGGCCAGGACACTGCTTTCATTGGTTTGGCTCATGGTTGTACCTCTCCTTTACCTATGGTAAAATAAAATGTAATCCCAACAAAGGGGGGCATCCAAATGAAACCGCTGGATCGGACCTTTTTTGCCCGGGACACCTTGGATGTGGCCCGAGATCTGCTTGGAAAACACCTGGTCCGGATATGGAACGGGGAAACGCTGGTGGGTCGCATTACAGAAACCGAGGCCTATATTGGCCGGTGCGACAAGGCCTGCCACGCCTATGGCTACCGCCGAACCGCTCGGACCGAGACTCTCTTTGCCCCGCCGGGCACCGCATACATCTACCTGATCTACGGGATGTACCACTGTCTCAACTTTGTGACCGAGGCGGAAGGGGAGCCTGCTGCCGTCCTGCTGCGGGGTCTGGAACCGGTGGATGGGTTGGCTCGTATGAGCCTCAACCGCTTCGGCAAAATGCCCGGAGAGCTGACTTCCTATCAAAAGAAGCACTTTCTGGATGGACCGGGCAAGGTGTGCAAGGCCCTGGCTCTTACCCGTGCCCAAAACGGTCTGGACCTGTGCGGCCAGGAGTTGTTTCTCTGTGACGCAGGCGAAACACCCGCTGTCATCCATACAGGCCCCCGCATCGGCATCGATTACGCTGAGGAGGCCGTTCAATTCCCCTGGAGGTTTTATGTATGATCCTGTTTGACTTTGACGGCACCCTGGTGGACTCCAACGGCGTGTGGGAGGAGGTGGACAACACCTTCCTGACCCGCCGGGGGCTGACCCCCACCCAGGAGTACAGCGAGACGGTGGGCCACTCCATCTTCCCTCTGGCCGCCCAGTTCACCATCGATTACTACCACCTGGACACCACGCCTCAGGCCATCATGGACGAGTGGACCCAGCTGGGCCGGGAGGCCTACCTATCTCAGGTCCCCGCCAAACCGGGAGCTCTGGTCTTTCTGGACCAGTGCCGGCGGCAGGGGCAGACCATGGTATTGCTCACCGCCTGCGTGCCCGAATTCTGCCAGGCCGCCCTGAAGCGGCTCAATATGGAGAACTACTTCTCCCGCCTCATCTTCGTCCAGGAGCTGGGTATGCTGAAGAAGGACCCGGCCACCTTCGTCCATGTACTGAAAGAGCTGGGAGCCACGCCGGAAGATAGTACCCTCTACGAGGACTCTCCCGGCGCCTGCGCTGCCGCCAAGGACGCGGGGCTGACCGTAGTAGGGGTGTACGACCCTTTTTACGCCCGGTACGAGGGCGAATTGAAGGAGCTGTGCCATCAATACATTTATAGCTTTACGGAATTGCTTCAGCCGTAGCATTTCTCCGGGCCGCCTTCCGGCGGCCCGGTTTTCTTATACCTTGGTCATATACTGGGAGGCAGATTTCAGCATCAGCTTTTTGGTACCCACGCTGTCGAAGGCGATCTCCACCAGGGCGTCGCCGCCCATGGGAGTCACCTTGGTGATCAGGCCCTGACCGAAGGCCTTGTGCCGCACCGTATCGCCCATGCGGAAGGCTCCGCCGGACGGAGCGGCCTGGCTTGCCGCAGGCGCCGGGGCAGGCTGGGCCGCCGGAGCCGTATGGCCCAGAGAGAAGCCGTGGTCGAAGGTGCGGCGCACCGGCGCGGTCTTGCGGGCAGGCCGCTCCCCCTCACCCCGCTCGCCGTAGGGCAGGCGGCCGGACTTCTCCACCAGTTCCGGTGGAATCTCCCCCAAAAAGCGGGAGGGACGGTTGGAATTGGTGCGGCCGAAGAGCATACGCTGGGAGGCACAGGTCATATACAACTTCTCCTTGGCCCGGGTCATAGCCACATAGCATAGCCGCCGCTCTTCCTCCATCTCCTCTGGCTCACCGATGGCACGGATGCCGGGGAAAATACCCTCTTCCACGCCTACCACAAAGACCACCGGGAACTCCAGGCCCTTGGCGGAGTGCATGGTCATCATGACCACGCAGTCCTCGCTGGAGTCGTGGCTGTCAATATCGGTATAGAGGGCGATCTCATCCAGGAAGCCTGCCAGAGAGGGCTCCTCCACCGCATTGTCCAGGTAATTCTGGATGGAGGTAGCCAGCTCTCGCACGTTCTCCAGTCGGGTGCGATCCTCAATGGTCTTTTTCTGCTCCAGCATGACGGCATAACCGGTGCGTGCCACTACCTCTTCGTAGAAGGCAGGCAGAGGCAGCTCCCGGGACAGTTTCCGCAGATCGTCCATCAGTTCCACAAACTGGCCCAGCTTGGGAGCCGCCTTCTGCAGCTCCGGCCAATCCTTGGCGTGGCTGATGACCTCCCACAGGGACCTGCCCTCAGCCTGGGCAATGTTCTGCGCCCGGTCCACGGTGGTGGCGCCGATACCGCGGGGCGGATTGTTGATAATGCGGGAGAGCCGCAGATCGTCGCCGGGGTTGTTCACGGCGCTCAGGTAGGCCAGCATATCCTTGACCTCGGCACGGTCAAAGAACCGGATACCGCCGATGATGCGGTAGGGAATACCGTTGCGCTTGAAGGCCTGCTCGATCTGGTTGGACTGGGCGTTCATACGGTAGAGCACCGCGTGATCTTTCCAGCTGCGCCCGGCGGAAAAGCCTGCCAGGATCTGAGCCGCCACATACTGGGCCTCGTCGTGCTCATTCATGGCGGTATAGCACTGGATCTTCTCGCCCTCTTCGTGCTGAGTCCACAGTTCCTTGCCCTTGCGGCCCTCGTTGTTCTTGATAACTGCGTTGGAAGCCTCCAGAATGTTCTTGGTGGAGCGGTAGTTCTGCTCCAGCCGGATCACCCGGGCGCCCTTATACTGGCTTTCAAAGGAGAGGATGTTCTCAATGGTGGCGCCCCGGAAGCGATAGATGGACTGGTCGTCGTCACCCACCACGCAGATGTTCTCATAACCTCCCGCCAGAGTGGAGGCCAACAGATACTGCAGATTGTTGGTATCCTGATACTCGTCAATGAGGACGTAGCGGAATTTCTTCTGGTAGTAGGTCCGTACCTCCTCAAACCGCTGGAGCAGGCGCACCGTATCCAGGATAATGTCGTCGAAGTCCAGGGCATTGGCTTCCTTCAGCCTCCGCTCATACTCCACATAGATCTTGGCCATCTTCACCAGGCGGAAGTCTCCCGCCTTCTCGCACTGGGCCAGATAGTCCGCCCCGGACAGCATGGCGTCCTTGGCACGGGACAGGTAGCCCAGCACCGTGCGGGCAGAGAAAGTCTTGTCGTCCAGGTTGAAGTCCTTCACAATATCCTTGATGACCCGCTCGGAGTCGGCGGTGTCGTAAATGGTGAAGGAGCTGGTAAAGCCCAGTCGGTCGATGTCCCGCCGCAGGATACGCACGCAGGCGGAGTGGAAGGTGGAAGCCCACACGTCGTTGGCGGCGGGGCCCAGCATCCGCTCCAGCCGCTCTTTCAACTCTCCGGCAGCCTTGTTGGTAAAGGTGATGGCAAGGATGGACCAGGGCACGGCCGGGTCCAGGCGGCACAGCCGCTCCTGCTCTCCTTTCTTCTCCGGATCGGGGCGGGCCACATACTCCTCCAGGAAGGCCAGATCCTCCGGCGTCACCCAGGCAGGCACTTCGTTGGAATCGGAGCCCCGGCCGTACTTCATCAGGTTGGCGATGCGGTGGATGAGCACCGTAGTCTTTCCGCTGCCCGCTCCTGCCAGCAGCAGCAGAGGCCCTTCAGTGGCCAGAGCCGCTTTCCGCTGTTCCGGATTCAGATTTCCAAACTCCAGTTCGATGGCCGCCCGCCGGGCCTTGCAAAAGCGCAGTTCCTCTTGGGTATTCAACATATCGTTTTCCTGTCTCCTTGGCAATGGGAGAGCCGCCCACAGGTGGACGGCTCCCTTTTTTGGTATCTCTATTGTATCGAAAAGCGGCGGCCAGGTCAACCACCCCCAGGGGATTCTTTTTACCGTGATGGGCTCTTTAAAGTGCTATAACTTTATAGTGCAAAAGTCTTAAGGATGTGATATAATGTGCCTCGCGTGCAATGCATCGGAAGGGAGAGGGTTGGGATGCGCCGTTTTGTTTTTCGTTCCCTCCGGCTGGGGTTTCTGGCCTGTGATCCGGCGCTGGCAGGTCCGGCGGCAGCATTCTACCGACGCAATCGGGCAGCTTTTGCCCCCTTTGATCCGGTCCAGCCCGAGGAATTCTTTACAGCAGAGGGCCAGGCAGAGCGTCTTGCCTTCGACCTGGAGCAGGCGGAGGCGGGCCGCTGTTTCCGCTTCCTGTTGGTCCAGCCCCGGCATCCCGGTAAAATCATCGGGCTGGCTGGTCTCAACGAGATCGTGCGGGGGGCCTTCCAGTCCTGCTTCATCTCCTACAAGCTGGACCACACCCTCTGGGGACAGGGCTACGGCTCGGAAGCCATCGCCGCTCTGACGGAGTGGGGCTTCCGCAATCTGGGGCTCCACCGGGTGGAGGCCAACATCATGCCCCGCAATCTTCCCTCCCGCCGAGCGGCGGCCAGAGCCGGTTTTGAGGAGGAGGGACTGGCCAAACGCTATCTCAAGATCAACGGGGTATGGGAGGACCATATCCACATGGTACGCAGAAACGAAGAGGAGGATCTCTGAATGGAACACAACAAATCCGGCGGTAAGTTTACCAGCTCACTGGGATTTGTCCTGGCAGCGGTAGGCTCCGCCGTTGGCATGGGCAACATCTGGCTTTTCCCCTATCGCATGGGACAGTATGGCGGCGGCGCCTTTCTGATCCCCTATTTCATCTTTGTGGCCCTGTTCAGCTATGTAGGCCTGTCCGGCGAGTTTGCTTTGGGCCGGCTCACCGGCACCGGCGCCATGGGCTCTCTGGATTACGTCATGAAATCCCGGGGCAAGAAGGGCGGCAAGATCCTGGGCATCATTCCCCTGCTGGGGGTGCTGGGCATCGCCATCGGCTACTCGGTGGTGGTGGGCTGGGTCCTGCGGTACACCGCCGGCTCTGTCACCGGCTCCATTCTGGCCGGGGATTCTCAGAGCTTTTTTGACGCGCTGGCTGTCAACTTCGGTTCCGTGCCCTGGCACCTGATCGCGGTGGTCTTTACGGTGGTCATTCTGATTTTCGGCGTGGCCTCCGGCATTGAGAAGCTGAGCAAGTTCATGATGCCCGCCTTCTTTATTCTGTTTCTCATCATTGCCGTCCGGGTAGCCTTCCTTCCCGGTGCGGCGGAAGGCTACCTCTACCTGCTCCGGCCCGACTGGAGCTACCTGCTCAACCCGGAGACCTGGGTCATGGCTATGGGACAGGCTTTCTTCTCCCTGTCCATCAACGGTGCCGGTATGCTGATCTACGGCAGCTATATGAAGAAGGACGAGAGCATTCTGCGCCACGCGGGCATGACCGCCCTGCTGGATACTCTGGCCGCCCTGCTGGCGGGCTTTGCCATCATCCCCGCCGTCTTTGCCTTCGGCATTGATCCCACCAGCGGCCCCTCCCTTATGTTTGTCACCCTGCCTCAGGTCTTTGGGCAGATGCCCGGCGGCCAGATCTTCGCCCTGCTCTTCTTCGTGTCGGTGTTCTTCGCAGGTATCACCTCTCTGATGAATATGCTGGAGGCCTGCGGCGAGGCTCTCAGCTCCACCGTCAAGCTCTCCCGCCGGGCCGCCACGCTCATTGTTGGCGTGGTTACCTTTGTGCCCGGCCTGTTCCTGGAGTCCCTGGCCGGCATGGGCGGCTGGATGGACCTGATCACCATCTACGTCTCCCCCTTCGGCGCCCTGCTGGTGGCGGTGTTCATCTACTTCGTACTGCGGGTAGACACCATTAAGGACGAGCTGGCTCTGGGCGGAAAGGGCCGCCCCGGCACGTTCTTCACCGTTACCGCCCGCTTCTATGTGCTGGTGGCGGCAGCTGTGTGGGTGCTGGGCATCTACTACGGCGGCATTGGCTGATCTCATATAAAAAGACAGGCTCGGTTTACAGCCGAGCCTGTCTTTTTATCCGCCTGTGATCCAGTGCTGGAAGCCCTCCCACAGCTCAATGGCCTTGAACTTCACCACATACCCCTCGTCCTCTCCGGTGATGAGGGACACCTGGTCCTGGGTAAAGCCGTCGCTGAGGGCGGTCTGGGCCGCCGTCTCACTGACCGAACCCAGGCACAAGGGGGGAAAGACCACGCACCACCAGTTCTGACCGGCGCCTTCGCCGATCACCACCCGCAGGGCGGTATACTCTCCGGCGGGAAGGGCAAAGTCTGTGTACTGCTTGGTGGGAAACCAGTAGTTGTCCTCCAGGGAGACCGTCACCGGATACTGATACCCCTCCTCCGCCACCTGATCTGCTCCGGCAGCTGCTATGTCGGCCAAATGCTCTGTCAGAACCTCTCTGGTCTCTTCCAAGGTGGCCCCAGGCACAAAATAATCCGACGCCGCGCCCAGCACCCGGTCCCTCACCTTCAGCTTCAGGGCCTGGTCAGCCTCCGAGTCGGAGTTAGCCAGCACATGGAGCCGGATCACCTGATCGGACAGGGCCGCCTGACTCCGGTCCAGCCAGACCCCTGCCAGAGCCGCAATGGCCACACCCAGCAAAAGAGCCAGTTCCCATCGCCGCAGGGTCTTGCTCTGTTTCATAAAAAATCACCGTCCACATTGGTTTGTCTCCATTGTGGACGGTGATTTTTGATTTTATACCTGTTCCAGCAGATTTTCCACGGTCTGGGCCAGAAACGTCTCGTGGTACTGCTCCTTCAGCGCGTCAAAAGCACTTTTGGCCCGTTCCTCGTGGTCAAAAAGTCCGAACACAGTGGGACCGGTGCCGCTCATGGAGGAGCCAAGGGCTCCATGCTGGATCATCACATTTTTAATGGCGTCAATTTCCTGGGCACGGCGGCTGGGCAGAGCGTCCTCAAAGACGTTATACATCCGCCGGGCCACCCCGGGCAGATCACCGCTCTTCAGCGCCGCGATCAATCCGGCGGTATCAGGCCGCCGGCGAATCCGGCAGCCGTCCAGCGTACGGAACAACTCCGGCGTGGACACCGAGAAAGCGGGCTTGCACAGTACCACCAGGCAGGGCGGCAGAGGGGGCAGATCGGTAAGGACCTCTCCCCTGCCCTCGGCCAGGGCGGTGGTTCCCCGGACGCAGTAGGGCACATCAGAGCCCACCAGGGCGCCGATCTCCTCCAGCCGCTCCCAGGACAGGCCCAGGCCCAGCAGCTTGTTCAGCCCCCGGAGCACAGCAGCGGCGTCAGCACTGCCCCCCGCCATTCCGGCACACACCGGGATGGTCTTGTCCAACTTGATGGATAGTCCGCCGTGGTCCACCCCTGCCGCTTCGCATAGCCGCAGGGCGGCAGCGGCGGCCAGATTGCTCCCGTCGGCGGGCAAAAAGCCCAGGTTGCTCTCCATGCGCAGGGGCTGCCCGGTACCGGTCTCCAGCCGGAGGGTATCGGTAAGCCCCACCGTCTGCATCACCATCCGCATATCGTGGTAGCCGTCAGGCCGCTTTCCCAGCACATCCAGGGACAGATTCAGTTTGGCGTAGGCCTTGACCTCCAGGACTGCCATGAGACTCCTCCTTATCGGATCTTGCGCGCCTCCAGATAAAAGCGCTTGTCATGGGCCTCGCCCATAGAGAAGGTCTTGCGGGGCAGGGCCCCGTCGTGGATCACAGTGGGGAACAGCTGGTCCTTCCCCATGGCAGGCAGCAGGAAGGCCAGGTTGCCCGGCCGGGCCGCCAGGGTACGGGCCACATCAGCCCCGTGGATGTAGTCGATACGCCCGCCCTGTTCCTTCACATAGGTATCCAGGAAGGGCTGAAGGGTGCCCACCTCCATCTGCGCAGTGGGGTTGGGCACGGTGACCGCGCCCTGCCCGCCTGCGTGGACATAGCGGAGGACGTGGCCCTCCCCCTCACCCCGGAAAGCGCCGGGGAAGTTCTTTACCAGTGCATCCACCACCTGCTCCGGCTCTACGCCGAAGAGCACCCGGTGGATGGCCTCAAATTCCAGGGCCGGGTCGTGGAGGTTCACCAGTTCGCACAGGGCGAAGCGGGCAGGCAGACGGCTCCACTGCTCTTTGGGAGTCAGTCGCTTCTGACGCTCATAGCACTCCTTGGCTGTGGCCAGGGAGTGGTTGCCGTCACCCACGGCAAAGGCCATGACCTCCTCCGTGCCGTATTTGGCCCGGAAGGCGGCTGGGTCAGCCAGGGTGGACAGTGCGCCGGCCACCAGGGCCATACTCTCTTCATCCAGCAGCCAGCCGGTGATGTGTCCCCCACGCTCCATCAGGTCAAAGTCATACACCTTCTGCATTCTGTCTTTCCGCTGGGCCAGAGGCTCAATGACCGTTTTCTGGGGATCGTCGGTCAGCAGCATAACGTGGGGCAGCTCTAGGGGGGCGTTCTTCCGCACCGCCACCCGGGGCGGAATGCGGGCCATGACGGTACCCTCGGTGGCCCGCACGGCGGCGCCGGAGCCGGGCTCATAGTCGTACTGCTCCAGATCCACCATGCCCACCAGGCCCCGGCGCACCTTCAGGTTGTCCAGCCGCCGCTCCACATAGATGAGGGCGTTGGGGAACTCCTGAAAGCGCTCCTCCCGCAGGTAGCGGGTCATGGTGTTGTTGACTTCCATAATATCGGTCTCTACATTGGGACCGTCCAGGCAGCTCTCCGGCAGGATGAGCCGCAGGGCGGAGGGGGCGGAGCCCACATACTCCTCCACCCGCTGCCAGTAGTCCGGCTGGGAGGTATACTGATCGCAGGCCACCACCGACCACTTGCAGTATTCGCAGTCTCGGGGCAGCAGGATATCGGCCGGCCGGAAGGCCAGTCCCTCAAATTGCCGCAGCATATTGCTCACTCACTTCCAGACATGAAGTTTGGGTGGTACTCAGTCCATCGCGTTCCGGATGGCGGCCAGCAGATCGGGGAATTCCTCGTAGGCGGGCAGCTCCGGATGATCGGCCTTGATCTGGTCGGTGCTCTTGAAGAGGAAGCCCGCCTTGCTGGCCTGGATCATGCCCAGGTCGTTGAAACTATCCCCAGCGGCGATGGTGTCGTAGCCGATGGACTGGAGGGCCTTCACCGTGGTCAGCTTGGACTGGGGGCAGCGCATCTGGAAGCCGGTGATGGCACCGTCGTCGGCCACCTCCAGGGTGTTGCACATCAGAGTGGGCCAGCCCAGCTTTTTCATCAGGGGCTGTGCAAACTGCTCAAAGGTATCGCTGAGGATGATCACCTGGCTGAAGGAGCGCAGCTCATCCAGAAATTCCTTGGCCCCGGGCAGGGGATCGATGGTGGCAATGGTGTCCTGGATCTCCTTCAGGCCCAGTCCATGCTCTTTCAGAATATTCAGGCGGAACTGCATCAGCTTGTTGTAGTCAGGCTCGTCCCGGGTGGTGCGGCGCAGCTCCGGGATACCAGTGGCCTCGGAAAAGGCGATCCAGATCTCAGGGACCAGAACGCCCTCCATATCCAGACAGGTGATGTACATATCCTCTCCTCCTATTACAATATATTTACGGTTCAAGGCACGGCAGCCAGCCGTGTTTTTTTCCGCATCGTTGCCAAAGCTGTTAGAATGAGAGCGTCTTGGCCTGATGCTCACCTCCAAGGAC
>NZ_NFIL01000051.1:0-15106 GCF_002161755.1 Flavonifractor sp. An4
ACCCACCCCCACCCCCGAACCGCCCCAGTGGGGGGAGCAGGTCTTTACCCAGACCTATACCGCCGGGGACGGCACCCAGGTCATGACGGTGCGCTATACCCTGCCCATGGTGCAGAATACCGACACCTGCCCTGCCGGCGATGTGATCAACGACTGGTACAAGGCCGACGGCGCCAGCCGCATGGAGAGCGCCGAGGCCAACTATGAGCAGGTGGTGGCGGACTACGACGTGTCCAAGGCCGCCGGCTTCTCCTTTACGCCGGTCACCGAGGAGATGAGCTATGAGGTGGTGCTCTCCACCGATCAGGTCATCAGCATCCGCCGCACCTGGTACATCAACAGCGGGGCGGCTTACCCCACCGTGTTTGAGCTGGGGGAGAACTTTGATCCCCAGACCGGCATCAAGCTGACCTTTACCGACTTCTTTACCGACGCCCAGGCCGTGCGGGACCGGGTGGTGAAGGCCTTCCTGGCCAGCCCGGAGCTGTCCGCCGGGGAGTTCACCCAGGCGGCTGTGACAGCGGCCTACCAGCCGGAGCAGTTCTGCCTCACCTCCGACGGCTATGTGTTCTGGATTCAGGGCAACACCCTGACCGGCATCCACTCCCCGGTGGAGGTCACCATTCCCTATGATACGCTGAAGGACGTGAGTATGTATGCAGCCCAATAAGCCTCTGGAAGGCCATACCTATCCCCTGCGCATCGAGGGCTACAGCAGCGACGGCGCCGGTGTGGCCCGGCTGGACGGCATGGTGGTGTTTGTCCAGGGCGGTGTCCGGGGGGAGCTGTGCCAGGTGCGGCTCACCCATGTGGGCCGCTCCGCCCTGTGGGGCGTGGTGCGGGAGGTCACCGAACCCTCCCCTGCCCGGATTACCCCCGACTGTCCCTATTACGGCCGCTGCGGCGGCTGCGCCTTCCGGCACATCACCTACGCCGAGGAACTGGAGGCCAAGCGCACCCGGGTGGAGGACTGCCTCCGCCGTCTGGGAGGCGCGGACATCCATGTGACGGAAATTCTGGGGGCCGCCCGGCCTGACCGCTACCGCAACAAGGCCCAGTTCCCCGTCGCCCCCGGCCCCCGCATCGGATTCTACCAGTCCCGCACCCACAAGGTGGTGGACGTGAAAGACTGCCTTCTCCAGAGCGAGGCGGCCGCCCGCCTGCGGGGGGCGGTGAAAGACTGGATGATGGAGTATTCCATCCCGGCCTACAATGAGAAGGCCCGCTCCGGCCTGGTGCGCCATGTGTATGTCCGCACCAACCGCCGGGGGGAGAGCCTGTGCTGCCTGCTGGTCAACGGCGTAGGGGTCCCCCGGGAGAGCGAGCTGGTGCGCGCTCTCCGGACGGCCGAGCCCGGCCTGGTGGGTATCGTGCTGGGGGTCAACAGGAGCCATACCAACGTGATTTTGGGGGACTCCTACCGCACACTTTGGGGACAGGACTTCCTGTCCGACACCCTGTGCGGCTCCGACTTCCGCCTGTCCGTCCCCTCCTTCTATCAAGTCAATCCCGACCAGACCGAGGTGCTCTACGGCAAGGCGGTGGAGCTGGCTCAGCTCACCGGCACCGAGACGGTGCTGGACCTGTACTGCGGCATCGGCACCATTTCCCTGGTGATGGCCCGGCAGGCGGGCAGGGTGTGGGGGGCCGAGGTGGTGCCTCAGGCGGTGGACGACGCCATTCAGAACGCCCGCCGCAGCGGCATTGAAAACGCCCGGTTCCTGTGCGCCGACGCCGGCGAGGCCGCCCGGCAGCTGGCCCGGGAGGGGGTGCGCCCCGACGTGATCTGTGTGGACCCGCCCCGGAAGGGACTGGCGGAGGACGTGGTGGCCACCATTGCCGAGATGGCCCCCCGGCGGGTGGTCTATGTGTCCTGCGACCCGGCCACTCTGGGCCGGGATGTGAAGCGGTTTGCCGCCCTTGGGTACAAGCTGGACACCGCTACCGCCGTGGACCTCTTCCCCCGCACGGTTCATGTGGAGACCGCCGCCCGGCTGGTGCGGGACGGCCTGTAAGCCGCCCAGACCCAGGATGTCGCCTGGTATGCGACCCGCCGCCCCTTAAGGTGCGGTATACTCTCACCATCAAGTTTGATTGGGAGGTATCCCTATGTATGGTGCGTTCATCGGCGATATTGTCGGCTCCAAATATGAATTTAATAACATTAAGACAAAGGAGTTCCCGCTGTTTTCGCCGGGCTGCGATTATACGGACGACTCCATTATGACCGCCGCCGTGGCCCAGGCCATCCTGCTCCGTCAGCAGGAGCCGGAGAACCACCGGGATTTTTCGGGGCTTCTGGTGGAGGTAATGCAGGACTTCGGCCGCAGATATCCCCATCCCACCGGCGCCTACGGCGGCCGCTTTGCCGAATGGCTCCGCCGGGAGAACCCCACGCCCTACGGCAGCTACGGCAATGGTTCCGCCATGCGGGTCTCCCCCTGTGCCCTGGCGGCGGTGACACTGGAGGAGGCGCTGGAGTTGGCCCGGGTCAGCGCCGCCGTCACCCACGACCACCCGGAGGGAATCAAGGGCGCACAGGCGGTGGCTGCCGCCCTCTTCCTGGCCAAGACGGGGGCCTCCAAAGAGGAGATCCGGCAGTATGTGGCCGAGCATTTTTATTCCCTGGACTTTACCCTGGATTCCATCCGGGCAGACTACCACTTTGACGTGTCCTGTCAGGGCTCGGTGCCCCAGGCCATCGTGGCATTTCTGGAGTCCGCCGACTTTGAGGACGCGGTCCGGGGCGCCGTCTCCATCGGCGGCGACTGCGACACCACCGGAGCCATGGCCGGTTCCATCGCCTGGACCTACTACACCGTGGAGGCCGGTGGAACGGAGGCCTGGGTCCAGGGCCGTATCCCTCCCGCCATGGAGGAGATCCGTGCCCAGGCGGACAGCCTTCTCCCCCAGGAATTCATTGACATTGCCAGCGCTTTTCATCAGCTGTGCCGTCGCCGGTGGGAGGATTGGCGGAGCAGCGGTGCCTGCGCCTCCATTCTGCTGCCCTGACGGGCAGTCTGTATCCAGGAAAGAAGGATCATTATGGAAGAAAACGCCTGTACACGCAGCTGCATTGACTGCGGTTCCGCCGCCTGCAACGATTTGAATCACTCCGACGCGTTTCCCCCTTTCTGCCTGTCCAAAAATCTGGAGCAGAAGGTGCTGGACGAGGCGGTGGCCTGCTATCAGGAGGAGGACAACCACGCCGCCATGGTAGCGGCGGCTGAGGTGGAGTGCCAGCACTACTGCCAGTATACCCGGGTCCAGGAGATCGTGGAATTTGCCAGGAAGCTGGGCTTTCACAAGATCGGCATCGCCACCTGTGTGGGCCTGCTCCACGAGTCCCGCATCCTGGCCCGCATCCTCCGCTCCCACGGCTTTGAGGTGTTCGGCATGGGGTGCAAGGCGGGCATGGTGAAGAAGGCGGATCTGGGCATTCCTGCCGAGTGTAACGCGGTGGGAGCCAACGCCTGCAACCCCATCTTTCAGGCCAAAATGCTCAACGCCGTGGGGACTCAGCTCAATATCGTGGTGGGTCTGTGCGTGGGCCACGACAGCCTGTTCTACAAATACTCCGACGCTCTGGTCACCACCCTGGTGGCCAAGGACCGGGTGCTGGGCCACAACCCCGCGGCCGCCCTGTACAACGCCGAGTCCTACTACAAGGCCAAGGTGTTTGGGCCGGAACAAGTATAACTGCAAAAGGCAAGGGGCGGCAGATGCCGCCCCTTGCCTTTTGCGGGGAAACCGTGTACAATCCTCTTGCGGCTCTGGCCGCGTCAGTTTACTTTTTCTGGAGGGATCTGTCATGCGTCTGGCCCGTCCCGTGGGCGATATCACCCAGGGCGTGATCTGGAAACAACTGTTAACTTTATTCGTGCCCCTGTGGTTTGGTACCTTCTTCCAGCAGCTGTACAATACGGTGGACACGGTGGTGGTGGGGCGGTTTGTAGGCAAGGTTGCCCTGGCCGCCGTGGGCTCCACCGGCGTCATCGTCAACCTGACCGTGGGCATCTTCACCGGCCTGGCCGCCGGCGCGGTGGTGGTCATCGCCCAGCGCTACGGCGCCCGCCAGGGGGAGGAGGTCCACAGGAGCGTCCACACCGCCATGCTGCTGTCGGTGATCATCGGCGCGGTCTTTATGGTGGTGGGCTTTGTGCTCACCCCCTGGGCCCTCCGGGCCATGGACACCACCGCCGATGCCCTGCCCGGGGCTATCCTCTATCAGCGGGTGTACTTCCTGGGCATGATCCCCAACGTGATCTACAACATGGGCACCGGCGTGCTCCGGGCGGTGGGCGATTCCAAACGCCCCCTGTACTTCCTCATTGCCGCCTCTCTGTGCAACATCGTGCTGGATCTGCTGCTGGTGGTGGTCGTTCCTCTGGGGGTGCTGGGTGTGGCCATTGCCACCGTGGCTTCCCAGGTGCTGTCGGCGGTGCTGGTGGTGATCTCCCTGATGCGCTCCCAGGGCGCCCCCTTCCAGTTCTTCCCCAGCCAGCTCAAGCTCCACCGCCAGCCCATGTCGGCTATTATGAAGGTAGGCGTGCCCACCGCCCTCCAGTCGGTGATGTACTCCGCCTCCAATATTGTCATTCAGTCCTGCATCAACTCCTTTGACACCGACGCGGTGGCCGCATGGACGGCCTACGGCAAGATGGACATCCTGTTCTGGATGACCATCACCGCCCTGTCCCAGGCCCTCACCACCTTCGCCGGGCAGAACTACGGGGCGGGCAAATACGACCGGCTGAAAAAGAGCGTAAAAATCTCGGTGGGCATGAGCGCCATCATCACCATCGCCATGAGCGCCTTCCTGGTGCTGCTGGCCCGGCCCATCCTGTCCATCTTTACCCCCGACCCCGACGTGCTGGAGATCGGCGTGGAGATGGTAGTCTTCCTGGCTCCCTGCTATGTCACCTATATTCTGGTGGAGCTGCTGCCCGGCGCCATTCGGGGAGCGGGCAAGTCCCTGGTGCCCATGCTCATCTCGGTGTTCGGCGTGTGCGGCCTGCGGCTGCTGTGGCTCTTCCTGGTGGTGCCCCGGTACCATACCATCGTCATGGTGGAGGCCAGCTACCCCATCACCTGGCTCACCACCTCGGTGGCCCTGCTGATCTATTATAAATTCGGCAAGTGGCTGAAGGAGCCGGAGGCGGCTTTGTACCGCTGAAAAAGCAAAAAAAGACCCCAAATTTTCCGAATGAATCCTTTACAATGGGGCCAGACTATGATAAACTATCTAAGTCTGTGAACAGACGGTATTTACCCCGGACTTCGTCTCCCGGCTTACACCGACCGGTCACGCAGCCCGCGGGCACATTGATTGAAAGGTGGAACCTAACCATGATCCGTAAGGACGAAAAGACTGCTGTTATCGAAGCCAACCGCACTCATCCCACTGACACCGGCTCTCCCGAGGTGCAGATCGCCATTCTGACTGCCCGCATCCAGGAGCTGACCGAGCACCTGAAGATCCACAAGCACGACAACCACAGCCGCCGCGGCCTGCTGAAGATGGTCGGTAAGCGCCGCAAGATGCTGGACTACCTGATGGCCAAGGACATCGAGCGCTATCGTGCCATCATTGCCAAGCTGGGCATCCGTAAGTAATTATGTATTGAATAGGGGTGGCGCGGACCTCCGTGCCACCCCTTCTTCCCACTCCTCAGAGCATACTTTTAGCAGTTGAATCTGGGCCTGACGGCCTGCGGACCCGGATTCAAGTGCTAAAAGAGTCAGGCTCTGGCGGGTGGGGAAACACCAATGAAAAGGAGGATTTTCCCCATGTCAACCGTGATCAAGCACAAGGAATTCACCAACCGTCATGTGTACAAGACTGAGGTGGCGGGCCGTCCCCTGACCATCGACGTGGGCAAGGTGGCCGAGCTGGCTACCGCGTCCGCCATGGTCACCTATGGCGAGACCACCGTGCTGGTGGCCGTTACCGTGTCCCCCCGTCCCCGGGACGGCGTGGACTTCTTCCCCCTGAGCGTGGACTTCGAGGAGAAGCTGTACGCTGTGGGCCGTATCCCCGGCTCCTTCATGCGCCGTGAGGGTCAGCCCTCCCTGCCCGCCGTGCTGGCTTCCCGCGTCATCGACCGGTCCATCCGGCCCCTGTTCCCCTACGACTTCCGCAACGACGTGGTGGTCACCGCCACCGTCATGAGCGTGGACCGGGACTGCTCTCCCGAGGTTACCGCCATGATCGGCGTGTCCGCCTGCCTGGCCTTCTCCCCCATTCCCTGGGCCGGCCCCATCGGCTGCCTGGAGGTGGGCTATGTGGACGGCCAGATCGTCATGAACCCCACCAACGAGCAGAAGCACAACTCCCAGCTGGACCTGACCGTGGCCGCCACCGACAAGAAGGTCATCATGATCGAGGCCGGCGCCAAGGAGCTGCCCGACGACATCATGTATGATGCCATCGTCAAGGCCCACGAGGAGATCAAGGCTCAGGTGGCCTTCATCAACCAGATCGTGGCTGAGATCGGCAAGGAGAAGATGACCTACGATCACGCCGACTTCGATCAGGAGCTGTTCGACAAGATCGTGGAGGCCACTATGGACGAGGCCAAGGCCGCCATGGACACCGACGACAAGAACGTGCGTGAGGAGCGGTGGAACGCCCTCATCGAGCACTGGCATGAGCTCTTCCTGGAGGACTATCCCGAGATGGACAAGTACCTGGAGGAGATCACCTACAAGTTCCAGAAGAAGATCGTCAAGGCCTGGCTGCTGGAGGGCCACCGTGTGGATGGCCGCGCCAAGAACGAGATCCGTCCCCTGGCCGCCGAGGTTGGCGTGCTGCCCCGTGTTCACGGCTCCGGCCTGTTCACCCGCGGTCAGACCCAGGTTCTGTCTATCTGCACCCTGAATACCCTCTCCGCCGCCCAGAAGCTGGATACCATCTGGGAGGAAGAGGAGAAGCGGTATATGCACCACTACAACTTCCCCGCCTACTCCACCGGCGAGGCCCGTGCCGCCCGGTCCACCAACCGGCGTGAGAAGGGCCACGGCGCTCTGGCCGAGCGGGCTCTGGAGCCCGTCATTCCTTCCGTGGAGGACTTCCCCTACGCCATCCGCGTGGTGTCCGAGGTGCTGAGCTCCAACGGCTCCACCTCTCAGGGCTCCATCTGCGGCTCCACTCTGGCTCTGATGGATGCCGGCGTGCCCATTTCCGCCCCCGTGGCCGGCATCTCCTGCGGCCTGATCCAGGACGATGACGGCGGCTTCACCACCTTCATCGACATCCAGGGCGTGGAGGACTTCCACGGCGAGATGGACTTCAAGGTGGCCGGCACCAAGGCCGGTATCACCGCCATCCAGATGGACATCAAGAACGACGGCCTGTCCCATGAGATCATCAAGGAAGCGCTGGCCATCACCAAGGACGCCCGTTACGCCATCCTGGACGAGATCATGCTGCCCTGCATCTCCAAGCCCCGTGCCGACGTGGCCGACACCGCCCCCAAGATGGTGAAGATGAAGATCGACGTGGACAAGATCCGCGAGGTCATCGGCTCCGGCGGCAAGGTGATTCAGAAGATCTGTGCCGACACCGGCGCCAAGATCGACATCGAGGACGACGGCACCATCTACATTGCCGGTACCGACAAGGCCTCCTGCGACGCCGCCAAGAAGACCATCGAGACCATCGTGTTTGTGCCCGAGGTGGGCCAGCTGTACTACGGCAAGGTGGTCCGCATCCTGCAGTTCGGCGCCTTCGTGGAGCTGGCTCCCGGCAAGGACGGCATGGTCCACATCTCCAAGCTGGCTGAGCGCCGGGTGGAGAAGGTGGAGGACGTGGTCAACATCGGCGATATGATCTGGGTCAAGGTCACCGATATCGACGAGAAGGGCCGTGTCAACCTGTCCTACCGCGACGCCCTCCGGGAGATTAAGGCCAAGAAAGAGGCCGGCGAGCCCATTAAGTAATTCCCGATCGCATAAAATCCCCGCTGCCAATATGGCAGCGGGGATTTTTTATCGGTCATTTTTGCTCCAGCAGGTTCATAAACTCCTCGCCGGTAATGGTCTCCTTCTCCAGCAGGTAGCCCGCCAGCTTCCGCAGCTGGTCCTCGTGGTCACGCAGCAGGGCCAGGGCCTTCTGATGGGCTTTCTTTACGGTGGCCACCACCTGCTTGTCGATCTCGGCCGCCGTCTCGGCGGAGCAGGCCAGGGAGGTGTCGCCCCCCAGGTACTGGTTCTGTACCGTCTCCAGGGCCACCATGTCGAACTGGTCCGTCATGCCGTACCGGGTGATCATGGCCCGGGCCAGCTTGGTGGCCTGCTCGATGTCGTTGGAGGCGCCGGTGGTGATGTTGTCCGCGCCGAAAATCAGCTCCTCGGCGGCCCGGCCGCCGGTGAGGGTGGCGATCTTGCTCACCAGCTCCGCCCGGCTCATGAGATTGCGCTCCCCCTCGTCCACCTGCATGGTGTAGCCCAAGGCCCCCGAGGTGCGGGGGATGATGGTGATCTTGGTCACCGGGGCGGAGTGGGTCTGGAGGGCGGCCACCAGGGCGTGGCCCACCTCATGGAAGGACACCAGCTGCTTCTCCTGGGAAGAGATGACGGCGTTCTTCCGCTGGGCGCCGGCGATGACGGTCTCCACGCTCTCCTCCAGGTCGGCCTGGGTCACCGTCCGGCGGCCCTGCCGCACCGCCCGGAGGGCGGCCTCGTTAACGATGTTGGCCAGCTCCGCGCCGGAGGCCCCGGCGGTGGCCCGGGCGATGGCGCTCCAGTCCACATCGGCGTCGATGTGGACGTGCCTGCCGTGGACCTTCAGAATGGCCTCACGGCCCTGGAGGTCGGGCAGCTCCACCGGCACCCGCCGGTCAAACCGGCCGGGCCGCATGAGGGCGGGGTCCAGGCTCTCCGGCCGGTTGGTGGCGGCCAGCAGCACCACGCCCTTACTGGAGTCAAAGCCGTCCATCTCGGCCAGCAGCTGGTTCAGGGTCTGCTCCCGCTCATCGTTGCCGCCGTAGCCGCCGGCGTCACGCTTCTTGCCGATGGCGTCGATCTCGTCAATAAACACGATGCAGGGGGCCTTCTCCCCCGCCTGCTTGAACAGGTCCCGCACCTTGGCAGCCCCCATGCCCACGAACATCTCCACAAACTCCGAGCCGGAGATGGAGAAGAAGGGCACCTTGGCCTCCCCTGCCACCGCCTTGGCCAGCAGGGTCTTGCCGGTACCGGGAGGGCCCACCAGCAGCACACCCTTGGGCAGCTTGGCGCCGATCTCGGCGTACTTGTCCGGCTCGTGGAGGAAGTCCACCACCTCCATCAGGGCCTCCTTGGCCTCGTCCTGGCCCGCCACGTCGGCAAAGGACACGCCGGTGGAGGCCTCCTCCACATAGACCTTGGCGTTGGCCTTGCCAAAGGTCATGGCGTTGCCCATGCCGCCGGGCAGATTGTTGCCCAGCCGCTTCATCATGAAGCGGGAGAGCAGCTGCCCAATGAGAATAAAGAAGAAAATGGGCAGAATCCAGCTGACCAGGAAGGCCAGAAGGGGGTTGGCCTGGGTGGGGATCTCGGCGCTGAACACGATATCCGGGTCCTCCCGCAGCTGGTTCAGCAGCCGCTGGCCGTCGTCCGGCCAGATGCCGGTCTTGTAGTAGCCGGTCCGTCCTGTCTCGTCGGCGGCGATAAAGACGATCTGACGGCTGTCCTCGTCCAGAGCCACCTCCGTGACCTGATGGTCGTCCACCATGGTGAGGAACTGGCTGTAGGGCACCTCGATGACCTGCCGCTCCAGCACCGAGGGGAAGAAAAAGACGTTGAGGAGCATCAGGGCCACCAGGGCCAGAGCATAGTAGAAAATCAGCGGTTTTTTGGGCGGGCTTGGGGTTTTCCCATCATCTTTGACCTCTTGCATGGTTGAATCCTCCAATGTCCGAAGAATATTTTCTGTGCTAAATAAATAATAGGATTTTGAATCCCAAAGTCAAGAGGATTCCCCCAGGTTTTACACATTATTCACATTCGCTGTGGAAAAGTGAGGGCCTGTTGCAAAATAGCTGTTTTGCACAAACCTGTCATTGCGAGCCAGTGCGCACACTGGCGTGGCAATCCGTTTCCCCGGCAAAAGGGACGGATTCCCACGAAAAACGGCCGCCCGGTGGGCGGCCGTTTTTCTCGGAATGACGGATCTTTGTACGAGCTGCACATTTTGCAACAGGCCCTGAATACGACAAAATTCGTCCTTTGCCCCGGCCTATACTGGGGGAAAAGGGGGGACTGGGTATGACCACGCGGGAACAGACCTGCTGCTTCACCGGCCACCGGGACATTCCGTCCACACAGCGGCGGGTGCTGGTGGAAAACCTGGAGGAGACGGTGCGGCAGCTCATTGGCCGGGGGATTCGGTACTTTGGTGCGGGAGGGGCTCTGGGGTTTGATACCCTGGCGGCTCAGACCGTGCTGGGGCTTTTGGGGGAGTTTCCCCACATCAAGCTCATTCTGGTGCTGCCCTGCCCCGACCAGACCAGAGGCTGGCGGGAGGCGGACGTGGCGGAGTATGAGCGCATCAAGGCCGCTGCCCACAAGGTGGTGTATACCGCCGACCGGTACACGCCGGGATGTATGCACAAACGCAACCGGCATCTGGTGGATCACAGCGGGGTGTGCGTGGCCTGGTGCACCCGGGATACCGGCGGCACCGCTTATACGGTCAACTACGCCCGGCAGCAGGGGCTGGAGGTGCTGCTGCTCAATAGCCGTTGACCAGGGCGTCCAGCACCTGAGCAGCCACGGAACCGGCCACGTCGGCGCCCGAGCCGCCGTTCTCCACCAGCACCACAAAGGCGTAGGGGGCGTCCTCATTGCGGAGGAATCCGGCAAACCAGGCGTGGGGGGAGTTGCCGCCCCCCACCTCGGCGGTACCGCTCTTGGCGCAGATGTCCATATTGGGGAACCGGCCGGAGCCGTAGGCGTCGATGACGTTGCGGGACATGATGTCCGCCAGGGTGGCGGCGGTGGAGGACTCAATGAGGGTGCCCGTCTTGCTGGTCCACTGGGGCAGAGAGGGCAGACCCAGGGGATTTTCCACCTTGAGGATGAGCCGGGGCACGGCGGCCTTGCCGCCGTTGGCGATGGCACCCATGTAGGTCATAATGGCGCAGGGGTTGGCCAGGTCGTTGTACTGGCCCACGCCGGCCCAGGCCAGCTGGCCGGTGGTGCCGGTGAAGTCAAACCGCCCGGCGGCGGAGGTGAGGCCGCTGACTTTATAGGAGGAGGTGAGCCCCGCCTTTTGGGTATACTTGGCCATGACCTCCGGTCCCAGCTCGGCGGCCAGCTGGCCGAACACCCCGTTGCAGGAGTTGGCCAGGGCGTCATAGATGTCCATCTCCCCATGGGCGTGGGGGCAGGTGATGGCCTCGCCCCCCACCTCAGTGGAGCTGGTACAGGTCCATCTCCGGTCAAAGAGGTCGGGGATGTTTTCAATGGCGGCGGCCAGAGTCACCGTCTTGAACACCGAGCCCGGCGGGAAAGTGCCGGAGAGGAAACGGTTCAGGTACACGCCGTCATAGGCGGGATTGTCCTCCACATCCTCCGGCGGGTCCAGAGGGTCGTAGGTGGGGGAGGACACCATGCACAGAATTTCTCCCGTCTCATAGTTGTACACACCCACCGCGCCCTTGCGGCCCCCCAGGGCCTGGAGGGCGATGTAGTTGAGCCGGGCGTCCAGGGTGAGATACAGGTCGTTGCCGTTGCCCAGAGGGGAGTAGGCCCCGGTGAACAGATTATAGCCCGACAGCTGGCTGGCAAAGGCGGTGAGGGCGCCGGTGCCGATCTTGCCCTGGGCGTCACCCACGGCGTGGAGGGTGGCCTTGCGGACGGTGGCGTTTTCGTAGTAGTGGCGGTTGCCCTCCTCGTCGGCCCAGGACAGCACGTCCCCGTCCCGGTCCAGCACCCGGCCCACCGACAGCTGGCCCTGGCTGTTGTACAGGTGGCGGTTGGCGGCAAAGGAGGCCCAGCGGTTGCCGTAGAGCACATAGCGCACCACATAGAAGCCCAGCCCCAGGATCAGGGCGGCGGCCAGGATCAGGCAGAGGAAGGCCCGTTTTTCAATCTTCTTCATAGCGGCCCTCCCACTGCTCGTTGCGTTTCATGGACAGCTGGGCGTTCTGCCGGTCCTCCTTGCGGGAGGGCAGGCGGATGGCGAAGCTGGCGTTCTGGCGGGTGTCGGTGGCCTTCAGGTAGGCCAGCAGCCCCCAGGAGGCGATCATGGCGGTGCCGCCGTTGGACACAAAGGGGAAGGTGACGCCGGTAAGGGGCAGGATGTCCACCGCGCCGAACACGTTGAGGCAGGTCTGGAACACCATCATGGAGGTGGCGGCGCAGGCGGCGATGATATAGAAGGAGGACCGGCCCGCCCGGCAGGCCCGGACGGCAAACACCGCCAGAGTGACAATGGACAGGATGGCCAGAATGGCAATAATGAGGCCCCACTCCTCGCACAGCATACCGAACACCAGGTCGGTGTCACCGGCGCCCACGTTGTGGAGCCAGCCCTCGCCGGGGCCCACCCCCACCAGACCGCCGGAGGCGGCGGCCGACATGGTACGGGTCTGCTGGTAGCCGCTGCCCACCGAGGCATTCTCCCAGGCGTGGCCCCAGGTGGCAAACCGGCTCATGATGTAGGGCTTCACCGACAGCATGGTGAGCACGGCGAACACGCCGCCGCCGCAGATGAGGGCCAGGGTGGCCCAGTCGCCGGAGCGGAGGTAGGCGATGACCAGGAAGGTGACGAAAAAGATGGCGGCGGTGCCGAAGTCGCTCATATAGGCCAGGCAGGCCAGGCACACGCCGGTGAGTACGATGAACAGGCCCAGGTTCCGCTTGCGGAAGAGCCGCTCCAGGGTGGCGGCTCCAGCGAAGATATAGCAGATCTTGGCGATCTCCGAGGGCTGTACGCTGATGCCGCCGATGGAGATCCAGTTGGCCGCGCCGTACTTGGGATCGGCCAGACCCAGCTTGTAGAGCACCACCGTCAGGCTGAGGAAGCCGATGGCCGCCCCGGCCATGAGCCAGCGGATCTTCTTGGCCCGGTCCAGGTCCCGGAGAAAGACGCCCAGGATGAGGAAGAGCACCAGCCCCAGCACCACGCAGAGGAACTGTTTGAAGAGGGCCGCCGTGTTGGAGGAGCAGGTCACCGACAGGGACAGGGTGGACAGGAAGAAGGCGATGGTCTCCATCTCAAAGCCCACCCGCCGCATGGCCCGCAGCACCAGGAAGTAGAGCCACATGACCCCGGTAAAGCACAGGAAGGTGATGGGGATCATGGGGGAGGCGTCGGGGCCCTCGCTGATGATGAGCTGGATGGCGGTGAGCACCTGGAACACCGTCAGCAGCACCAGGCCCAGCCAGGGGGACACGGGGCGGGACCGGCGGCGGCTGTTCCGGCGCTTGGCCTTCTCCTCGGGGGAGAGGGGGAGGAGTACCGTCTCCACCCCGCCCACCGCCAGCACATCGCCGTACTGAACGGGTGTGGCGTCATGGACCGGCTTGCCGTTGACGGTGACCCCGCCCTTGGAGTTTAAGTCGTAGGCGGTCCAGGTGTCGTTTTCGTTGCGGATGAGGGCGGCGTGCTGCCGTGATACCACCGGGTAGTTGAGCACCACGTCGCAGTTGCTTGCCCGGCCCAGGATGTTCTCCCAGTGGGTGAGGGGCTGGTTGGCCCCGTTGGGCAGGGTGAGGTAGGCCCACACCTCGGGCAGACAGGGCACCGTCAGCAGGGAGCGGATGGTGCGGATGAGGATGAGCAGGGCCAGCACGGGAAAGACAAAGCGTACAATGGAGGTAAACCAGGCGCACAACACCTCGTTTTCCGTCAGCCAGCCGGTGAGAAGCTCCATACCGCCCACCTCCTTTCGCGTTGGATGATTTCAGTGCCCGGCAAAGTCTCCGAGCCCCTACAGTATAGCACAACTTCTCCCGCCGAAAAAGCACAAGGGCCGTCCGGCGGTAGATTTTAAAGAATTTTTCACATTTTCCACCGGTTTTCCACCACTTGCGGCGACCGTTTTCCGGGGGTATAATAATCGTTACTGAATCAACCACAGGAGGAACACACTATGGCACATATCGTAGACGCCAAGGGCAAGCCCTGTCCCACCCCCGTGATCCTGGCCAAGGGGGCCATGGCTCAGGGGCATACCGCCTTTACCGTCCTGGTGGACAACCCCACCGCCATGGAGAATCTGAAGCGCCTGGCGGACAACCAGGGCTTTGCCGTCCAGGTCCGGGAGGACGGAGGCACCTTCGCTCTGGACTTTAGTAAGGGAGAGGGATGCTCCGCCTGTGAGGAGGCCGTCAACTCCCCCCTGCCCGCCGGAGGGGACTGGGCGGTGTTCGTGGGCCGGGACATTATCGGCGACGGGGACCGGGAGCTGGGAGGCAACCTGATGCGGATGTTCTTCTACACCCTGGCTCAGGGGGAGGACAAGCCGGGTGCGGTGCTCTTTATGAACGTCGGGGTCAAGCTGCCCACTCTGGACGAGCAGATAGTGGACCACCTGAAAGCCCTCAGCGACAGCGGAACGGAGATTCTGGTGTGCGGCACCTGCCTCAACTTCTACGGCCTCACCGATCAGCTGAAGGTGGGCGCCGTCAGCAATATGTACGACATCGTCACCCGGATGCAGAAGGCGGGCAAGGTGATCTCCCTGTGATGGACTATGGGGTCATCACCTTTACCTCCACCTACGGGGCCATTTACGCCCAAAAAGTGCTGAAAGAGGTGGCGCCCGTCCAGGTCATGCCGGTGCTGCGGGAGATCTCCCTGGGCTGCGGCATTGCCGTCCGGTTCCGGCCGGAGGACCTGGAGGGGGTAAAATCCGCTCTGGCCGCCTCCACCCTGAAAGAGGGGGAGTACGCCTTCTACGCCATAACAGGCAGCGGCCAAAATTTGACGGCCCAGCCCCTGTAACCGACCAAACAGCAGCAGCCCCCCGCCGTCGGCGGGGGGCTGCTGTTTGTTATTGGTGGTACCAAAGTCAACCCCCGGCTATGCCGGGGGTAAAAAATAGCTTATAGCGAGGAGGAAAGTAGAAAAGTAAAAAACTCCCTGATAAGGTAGGAGTGGTTTGCCGACCACACA
>NZ_NFIL01000052.1:0-12691 GCF_002161755.1 Flavonifractor sp. An4
CAAGTAACAGTCCTTACGCAGCTGGCAGACCGTATTACGCGTTGCACGCGTCCGCGAGGAACAGAGGGCTATGCCCGCATAGTGACAACCACCAGCTTCGCTGGTGGTTGTGTTCATTGTCCTCCTCTTGACAATCTGATATTTTGATGATATTATTTTGATATCAAAAAGAGAGCGGGAGGTGCTCTTATGGAAGAGAAGATTTTAACCGGCAAGAAAAAGGGTATGCCCATGCTGCTGCTCATTCTGGCTCTGTATGTGCTGGCGGTCATCGGCATCGTGTGGGCCGCCGTTCAGGATGAGACCGGCGGCATGGATGTGGCGGCAATCGTCATTTTGATCGTGAGCATCGTCTGGGCGTCCCTGGGCTGGATCTTCCTGTGTGGCCTGAAGGTACTCAAACCTCAGGAGGCCCTGGTGCTCACCCTGTTCGGCAAGTACATCGGCACGCTGAAGGGGGAGGGCTTCTACTACGTCAACCCTTTCTGCTCCGGGGTCAATCCGGCAGCCCAGACCAAGCTGAACCAGAGCGGTGACGTGGATGGCGGCAGCAAGGCGGAGAAGAAGGCAGAAGCCCAGGCGGCCGGTAAGAAAATTTCCCTGAAGATCATGACCCTGAACAACAACCGCCAGAAAATCAACGACTGCCTGGGCAACCCGGTGGAGATTGGTATCGCCGTCATGTGGCGAGTGGTGGACACCGCCAAGGCGGTATTCGACGTGGACAACTACAAAGAGTACCTGTCCCTCCAGTGTGACAGCGCCCTGCGGAACATTGTGCGTATCTACCCCTATGACGTGGCCCCTAACGTGGACACCACCGGCGACGGCATCGCCGACGAAGGCAGCCTGCGGGGCTCCAGCGAGGTGGTGGCCTCCCGCATCAAGGATGAGATCCAGAGCAAGGTGGCTCAGGCCGGACTGGAGATTATCGAGGCCCGCATCACCTACCTGGCCTATGCCCCCGAGATCGCCGCGGTGATGCTCCAGCGGCAGCAGGCATCCGCCATCATCGATGCCCGGAAGATGATTGTGGACGGGGCGGTCGGCATGGTAGAGATGGCCCTGGAGCGGCTCAGCGAGAAGCAGGTGGTGGAACTGGACGAGGAGCGGAAGGCAGCCATGGTGTCCAACCTGCTGGTGGTACTTTGCGGCAACCGGGACGCCCAGCCGGTGGTCAACTCCGGCAGCCTGTACTGATATGGCGGGCGATGGTAAGAAGCAGGTGCCCCTGCGCCTGTCCCCCAAGCTGTATGCAGCCATTGCGGCCTGGGCAGAGGACGACTTCCGCTCGGTGAACGGACAGATCGAGTATCTGCTCACCGAGTGCGTCCGGCAGCGGAAAAAGAACGGCAAATATGTGTCCGATGAGATCGATGTGCCGCCGGAACTGGATATCCAATGAAAAAAGACGTGCTGCCACGGCAGCACGTCTTTTTTTGATTGGTTCAGGCCTCGGCGGAGCCCAGACGGATTTCCGGCATCAGCTCTTTGCTGATGATGGAGAGCATCTCCTCCAGTTTGGCACATTCAGCGGGGGTGAACCGCTCCCGCATCCGCTCGGTAACTACGTGTACATAGTCGTTGCTGATGTTGTAATACTCCTTGTACTTTTGGGTTACCTGCAGGTGGTACTCTCGCTTGTCATGCTCCGACTGGATCTTCTGGACATAGCCCTTGCGGATGAGACTGTTGATCTTATAAGCCGCATTGGGCGGGGAAATACGCATAAAGGAGGCAAACTCGTTGATGGTGGGGGACCCAAGGGCCTGGATGGTCTCCATAGCGAAGGTCTCCACCGTGGTCAGGCTGGCCTCCCGGTTCTGGAACCGCTCGAAGATCTCCTGATAAAAGTGAAGTTTAAATTTCGTATACACTATCTCAAATTTCTCTTCCAGCATACCCGTGCCTCCGCATTTTTGATCTTTTTCTTATTATAACAAACGGCGGAGGGGAGGGCAATCAGGAATCCTTACCCAGGGCAAAAGTGAGCTCCGCCGTGGCCGCCACCTGTCCGTTGACGGTGGCCTTGGCCTCCCCGATGCCCACCGGCCCTTTCTGCTTGGTGAGGGTACATTCCAGCTCCAGCACGTCGCCGGGGGTCACCTGGCGGCGGAACCGGGCGTTCTTGATGCCGCCGAAGAAGGCGATCTTGCCCCGGTTCTCCGGCAGGGACAGCAGGGCTACCGCGCCTACCTGGGCCAGGGCCTCCAGAATGAGGACGCCGGGCATGACGTGGTACTGGGGAAAGTGGCCCTGGAAGAAGGGCTCGTTGACGCTGACGCACTTGATGCCCTTGGCCCACTTGCCCGCCTCACCGTCCACGATGCGGTCCACCAGGGCGAAGGGGTAGCGGTGGGGCAGAATCTCAGCAATCTGATTGGAGTTGAGTTCCATAGCGTTTAACCCTCCCACTTCTTGAACAGCACGCAGGCGTTGTGACCGCCGAAGCCCAGGGAGTTGGACAGGGCGTACTGGATGTCGGCATTCCGGCCCTGGTTGGGCACATAGTCCAGGTCGCAGGCGGGATCGGCCTCCTGATAGTTGATGGTGGCGGGCAGATATCCGTCCTTCAGGGTGAGGGCAGAGAAGATGGCCTCCACCGCACCGGCGGCGCCCAGCATATGGCCGGTCATGGACTTGGTGGAGCTGACTGCCAGTTTGTAGGCGTGGTCGCCGAACACCGTCTTGATGGCGTCGGTCTCGCCGGAGTCGTTCAGGGGGGTGGAGGTGCCGTGGGCGTTGATGTAGCCCACCTGCTCGGGGGCCACGCCGCCGTCGGACAGAGCCTGGGCCATGGCCCGGGCGCCGCCCTCCCCGTGGGGAGCGGGGGCGGTCATGTGGTAGGCGTCGCAGGTGGCGCCGTAGCCCACCACCTCGGCGTACACCTTGGCCCCCCGGGCCTTGGCGTGCTCATACTCCTCCAGCACCAGGATACCGGCGCCCTCGCCCATAACGAAGCCGGAGCGCTGGGCGTCAAAGGGGATGGAGGCCCGGTTGGGGTCGTCCCCCACATGGAGGGCCCGCATGGTGGTGAAGCCGCCGATGGACAGGGGGGTGATGGCGGACTCGGCGCCGCCGCACAGCATCACCTCGGCATAGCCGTCCCGGATGTGGCGGAAGGCGTCGCCCACGGCGTTGGAGCCGCCGGCGCAGGCGGTGACGGGGCAGGTACACATACCCCGGAAGCCAAAGGCGATGGCAATGAGGCCGGCGCCCATGTTGGCGATGGCGGAAGGGATGTAGAAGGGGGAGGCCCGGTCAAAGCCCTTCTCGGAGCAGCGGGTCTGCTCAGACTCGGTAACCCCGATGCCGCCGATGCCGCTGGAGACGATGACGCCGCAGCGGGTGCGGTCGATGGACTCCAGATCCAGACCGCTGTCGGCCACCGCCTCCTTGGCGGAGGCCATAGCCAGCTGGGAGTAGCGGGCCATGTGGCGTACTTCCTTCTTATCCAGCACGGAAGTGGGGTCCCAGTCCTTTACCTCGGCGGCCAGATGGACCTTCTGAGGGGCGGCGTCGTACTGGGTGATGGGGGCGATGCCGCACACGCCGTTGCGGACGGCCTGCCAGGTGTCGGCCACGTTGTGGCCCAGGGGATTCACGGTCCCCATGCCGGTAATGACGACTCTGCGTTTTTCCATAGTTGATCTTGTTCCTCCTCACATACCCATGCCGCCGTCGACGGAAAGGACCTGTCCGGTGATGTAGGCCGCCTCATCGGAGGCCAGGAAGGCCACGGCGGCAGCCACGTCCTCGGGGGTGCCGGCCCGGCCGGCGGGGATGGTGGACAGCATGGCCTCCCGGGCGGCCTCGGGAAGGGCAGCGGTCATGTCGGTGGCGATGTAGCCGGGAGCAATGGCGTTGACGGTGACACCCCGTCCGCCCAGTTCCTTGGCCAGGGACTTGGTCATGCCGATGACGCCTGCCTTGCTGGCGCAGTAGTTGATCTGGCCGGGATTGCCCCGGAGGGCCACCACCGAGCTGAGGTTGATGATGCGGCCGTAGCGGGCCTTCATCATGGGCCGGGCGGCGGCCTTCATGCACAGGAAGGCGCCCTTCAGGTTGGTCTCGATGACCGCGTCGAAGTCCTCCTCCTTCAGCATCATGGCCAGGTTGTCCCGGGTGATGCCGGCGTTGTTCACCAGGATGTGGAGGCCGCCCAGCTCTTTCACGGCGGTGTCCATCAGGGCCTTCACGGCGGCGGGGTCGGCCACGCTGCCCTGAACGGCACGGGCTTCCACACCCAACTCCTTGAGGGCGGCCAGGGTTTCCTCGGCGGCGGCAGTGTTGCCGGCGTAGGAGAACACCACGTTGGCGCCCCGGCGGGCCAGCTCCAGGCAGATAGCCTTGCCAATACCCCGGCTGCCGCCGGTGACTACGGCGATTTTTCCATTCATGCTCATACAGTTATCCTTTCAAAGCAGCGGAGAGAGCCTCGATGTCGGCGACGGTCTCCACAGCGTAGGTCTTGATGGAGGGGGCGGTCTTTTTCACAAAGCCGCTGAGGGCCTTGCCCGGGCCGATCTCCACGATGGTGTCCACACCCAGCGCCTCCAGGCGGCGGATGGTGTCCTCCATGTAGACGGAGGACTGGACCTGCTTCTCCAGCAGAACGGGGATGGTGTCGTTTTCGCCCATCTCATGGCCCAGGCAGTTGAAGAGCACCGGGAAGGCCATCTCTCCAAAGGTGACGCTCTGGAACTTCTCCCGCAGGGCGTCGCCGGCGGGGGCCAGCAGAGAGGTGTGGAAGGGGCCGCTGACCTTCAGAGGGAGACAGCGCTTGGCGCCCAGCTCCTTGGCAATGGAAGCGGCCTTGTTCACCGCCTCCTGGGCACCGCCGATGACCAGTTGGCCGGGGCAGTTGTAGTTGGCGATCTCCACCACGCCCGCGTCGGCGGCCTGATCGCAGGCCTGCTGCAGCTTCTCACGGTCCAGACCCAGTACGGCGGTCATGCCGCAGGGGATACCGGCAGCGGCGGAGGCCATGGCCTTGCCACGGAAAGCGGCCAGGGAGATGGCCTGGGCGGGGGTAAACACCCCGGCGGCCTGGAGGGCGGAATACTCGCCCAGGCTGAGACCGGCGGCGTAATCGGGCCGGATGCCCATCTCATACAGGATGGCGGTCATACCGGCGGCAAAGGCCACCATGCAGGGCTGGGTATACTCGGTCTGGTTCAGCACCCCGTCGGGGTCGGTGAAGGAGACGGTTTTCAGGTCAAAGTCCACATCGGCGCTGTCCAGCACGGCTTTGAATACAGGATAGGCCTCATAGAGGTCGGCCCCCATGCCGGGATGCTGGCTGCCCTGTCCGGCGTACAAAAAGGCGAGGCTCATACGTTCAGTCCTTTCACAACGGCCTGACAGCCGCTCATCATGTCCTCAAAGATGGCCCGCAGGGGACGGACCTCCTTTACCATGCCGGCCACCTGACCGGCCATAAAGCTGCCGGTGTCCAGGTCGCCGTCAAACACCGCCCGGCGGAGGGAGCCCAGGGTCAGCTTCTCCATCTCTTCCAGAGGCAGGTTCTGCTTCTCCATGCGCAGGTACTCCCGGGCCATCTTGTTCTTCAGCACCCGGACGGGGGCGCCGCCGGTGCGGCCGGTGACGGTGGTATCGTTGGCCCCGGCCTTCACCACGGCCTGCTTGTAGTTGTCGTGGATGGGGCACTCCTCACTGGCCAGCAGGCAGGTGCCGATCTGCACGCCGCAGGCACCCAGGGCGAAGGCGGCGGCCATCTGGCGGCCGTCGGCAATGCCGCCGGCGGCGATGACGGGCACGCTCACCGCGTCCACCACCTGGGGCACCAGGGCCATGGTGGTCATCTCGCCCACATGGCCGCCGCTCTCGGTGCCCTCGGCGATAATGCCGTCAATGCCGTAGCGCTCCAGACGCTTGGCCAAGATGGGGGCGGCTACCACGGGGAACACCTTGATGCCCGCGGCCTTCCAGGCGGGGACGTACTTGCCGGGGTTGCCGGCGCCGGTGGTCACCACCTGGACACCCTCCTCTACCACCACGCGGGCCAGATCCTCAATGTGGGGATTCATCAGCATCAGGTTGACGCCGAAGGGCTTGTCGGTGGAGGACTTGGCCACCTGGATCTCACGGCGCAGGGCGTCGGCATCCATGCCGCCGGAGCCGATGAGGCCCAGAGCACCGGCATTGGATACGGCGGCGGCGAAAGCGCCGGTGGCCACGTTGGCCATGCCGCCCTGGATAATGGGGAATTCAATCCCCAACAATTCGTTCAGTTTCATAGTAAGCTCCTTATCAAAGAAACGGGCGGCGTACTCGACGCCCCACCGTTTTATGCCAATTCCAAAAGGGCTCCCGCCCAGGTCAGGCCGCCGCCGAAGCCCACACACAGGGCCTTCTGGCCGGAGGTCAGCTGACCGGAGGTGACCAGCTCATCCAGCAGCAGGGGCACGCTGGCGGCGGAGGTGTTGCCGGTGCGGGCGATGTTGCCGGTACATTTGGCGGGGTCCACTCCCAGCTTCTTCACCGCAAAGTCAATGATGCGCTGGTTGGCCTGGTGGAACACGAAGCGGTCCACGTCCTCCAGGGTGAGGCCCGCCTTTTTGAGCACCTCTTTGGCGCAGCGGGGCAGGGCCTCTACCGCGAAGCGGAACACCGCCTTGCCATCCATATGGATGTAGGAGGGATCGGTGCTGTTGGCTCCGGGGACGTACAGGGCTTCCTGATTGCCCCGGCAGCCCAGCACTCCGCAGAGGGAAGGATAGTCCGCCCGCCACTCCACCACGGCGGCTCCCGCGCCGTCTCCAAAGAGAACGCAGGTGGAGCGGTCGGTGAAGTCGGTGATGCGGCTCAGGGCCTCCACGCCCACAATGAGGCCGTACTTCCGTTCTGCGGTGGCCAACAGGCATTCCGCTGTATGGAGACCGTACACAAAGCCGGAGCAGGCGGCGTTCAGGTCGAAGCACACCGTGTCCTCCGGAAAGCCCAGATCCCGCTGGAGGATGCAGGCGGCGGCAGGGGTGAGAAAATCCTGGGACAGGGTAGCCACGATGCATACCCCGATCTGTTCCGGGCTGATGCCGGAGCGCTCCAGAGCCTGTTTGGCGGCGGCCAGGCACAGGGAGGTGTGGCTCTCCCCTTCGGTACAGTGGTAACGGCTGCGGATACCGGTGCGGGTGGCGATCCACTCGTCGTTGGTGTCCACGATCTTGGACATATCGTCGTTGGTCACCGCCCGGCGGGGCAGGGCGGAGCCGGTGCTCAACAGTTTGATTCCGTTCATGGGCGCTCCTTTCTCAGGGCCTTGCTGCCCATTAAGCGGAATTTTTTGTAGCGCTGGGTGGCCAGAGCCTGACCGTTCAGCTTGTTCAGTGCCGCCAGCTCCTTGGCCAGGACGGCGTCCAGGGAGCGGCAGACGGCATGGAGGTCGGTATGGGCTCCCTGGGTGGGCTCGGGGATCACGGCATCGATGACGCCCAGCTCCAGCAGGTCGGCGGCGGTGAGCTTCATCACGTCGCAGGCCTCGTCGCTGCGGGAGGAATCCTTCCACAGGATGGCGGCAAAGCCCTCGGGGGAGAGGACGGAGTAGACGGCATTTTCCAGCATGAGTACCTTGTTGCCCACACCCAGAGCCAATGCGCCGCCGCTGCCCCCCTCGCCGGTGACCACCGAGATCACCGGGACGGTGAGGGCGGAGGAGAGAGCCAGAGTACGGGCAATGGCCTCGCCCTGGCCCCGGGCCTCGGCCTCTAAGCCGGGATAAGCGCCGGGGGTGTCGATGAAGGTGATGACGGGGCGGCGGAACTTCTCCGCCTGCTCCATCAGCCGCTGGGCCTTGCGGTAGCCCTCGGGGGAGGGCATACCGAAGTGGTAGGCCAGGTGTTCCTCCAGGGTGCGGCCCTTCCGGTGACCGATGACGGTAACCGGCTGGCCGTGGAAGAGGGCCACGCCGCCCAGAATGCTGCCGTCATCGGCGCACAGGCGGTCGCCCCGCTGCTCAAAGAAATCGGTGAAGAGGGCGGCGATGAAGTCCGCGGTGCCCGGCCGGTCCTGATGGCGGGCCAGAGCCACCCGCTGAGCGGGAGTCAGGTTATTTGCCACGGTCGTTCCCTCCTTTCCCGTGCAGTTTCAGCAGCTGAATCAGGGTGTCCCGCAGCTGGGTCCGGGGGACGATGGCGTCCAGAAAGCCGTGTTCCAGCAGGTACTCGGCGCTCTGGAAACCCTCAGGCAGCTTCTCGCCGATGGTCTGTTCGATGACCCGGGGGCCGGCAAAGCCGATGAGGGCGCCGGGCTCGGCCAGCATGATGTCGCCCAGGCTGGCAAAGCTGGCGGTGACGCCGCCGGTGGTGGGGTGGGTGAGCACGGAGATGTACAGCCCGCCCTTGCGGGAGAACCGCTCCAGGGCGGCGGAGGTCTTGGCCATCTGCATCAGGGACAAAATGCCCTCCTGCATCCGGGCTCCGCCGCTGGCGGAGAAGAGGATGAGGGGCAGCTTATATTTTTCGGCATACTCCACCAGCCGGGTGACCTTCTCGCCCAGGGCGGCGCTCATGCTGCCCATGAAGAACCGGCTGTCCAGAGCACCAATGGCCACTTTCTGGCCATTGATACGGCCGGTGGCAGTGACCACCGCCTCGTTCATGCCGGTGCGGCGGCGGGCTCCCTCCAGCTTGGCGGAGTAGCCGGGGAAGGACAGGAGGTCGTTGGAGGACAGGGCGGCGTCCAACTCCCGGAAGGTACCCTTGTCCAGCACCAGGCTGAGGCGATAATAGGCCCCGATAGGATAGTGGTGGCCGCACAGGGGGCAGACGTACCGGGCAGTCACCAGATCCTTGCGGCGGAAGGTGCCGCCGCAGGCGGGACAGGTCTCCTCGGTATGGGCGGGGGCGGGGGAACTGCCCCGGAGGGCCTTCAGGGAGAGCAGCTTCTGACGCCGCTGGGCAAAGACGTTGCTCATGCCTTAGGTTCCTCCTCTCCGCTGCGGCTCCAGGCCAGCAGGGTGTCCATGTTGGCCTCCAGGTAGCCGGTGTTATAGTTGCCCCGGATGAAGTCGGGGTGGTGCATGATCTGATGGAGCAGATCGGCGTTGTTGGCAGGACCCTCGATGATGAGCTCCTCCAGGGCCCGGCGCATCCGGCGGATGGCGTCCAGCCGGGTGGGGGCGTGAACAATGAGCTTTGCCATCAGGGAGTCGTAGTAGGGGGGCAGGGTGTAGCCGGTATACAGGCCGGTGTCCACCCGCACCCCGCAGCCGCCGGGTAGGTGCACGAAATCGATCTTGCCCGGGCAGGGGCGGAAGTCGTTGGCCGGGTCCTCGGCGTTGATGCGGCACTCGATGGCGTGGCCGTTGAGGGTGACCTCCTCCTGGGTGCGGGACAGGGGGAGACCGGCGGCAATACGGATCTGCTCCCGCACCAGGTCCATGCCGGTAACCAGCTCGGTGACCGGGTGCTCCACCTGGATCCGGGTGTTCATCTCAATGAAGTAGAAGTTGCCCTCCGGGTCCAGTACGAACTCAATGGTGCCGGCGTTCTCATAGTGGGCGGCCTTGGCGGCGGCCACGGCGGCGGCTCCCATACGCTCCCGCAGCTCGGGGGTGAGGGCCTTGGAGGGGGACTCCTCCAGCAGCTTCTGGTTGCGCCGCTGGATGGAGCAGTCCCGGTCCCCAAGCTGGATCACATGACCCTGGGAATCGGCCAGGATCTGGAACTCGATGTGCCGGGGGTTGAGGATCAGCTTCTCCAGGTACATCTCTCCACTGCCGAAGCAGGCCACCGACTCGCTGCGGGCCTCCTCAAAGAGGGGGATCAGCTGGTCGGGCTCAAACACCCGGCGCATACCACGGCCGCCGCCGCCGGCGGCAGCTTTGATGAGCACAGGGTAGCCGATGGAGTCGGCCAGGGCTTTGGCCTCCTCGGCGGTGTCCACTGCTCCGTCGGAGCCGGGGACCACCGGCACACCGGCGGCCACCATCAGCTTGCGGGCGGCGGCCTTGTTGCCCATGGCCCGGATCACATCGCCGGAAGGGCCGATGAAGGCAATGCCCGCCTGGGCACAGGCGTCGGCGAAATCGGCGTTTTCCGACAGAAAGCCGTAGCCGGGGTGGATGGCATCGCACCCAGTGGCCTGGGCCACGGTGAGGATGGCGTCCACATTTAAGTAGCTGTCCGCCGAGCGGGCGGGGCCGATGCAGTAGGCCCGCTCCGCCAGCTGGACATGAAGAGCCTCCGAATCGGCCTGGGAGTAGACCACCACAGGCTCGATGTCCAGCTCCCGGCAGGCCCGGAACACCCGGACGGCGATCTCGCCCCGGTTGGCGATCAAAATACGCTTGAACATGGAATCACCCTTCCCGGTAACGAATGAGGGGGTCCCCAAAGGACACCAGAGCCCCGTCCTCCTGAAGAATGGCCTCGATGGTGCAGTCGCAGGGGGCGTGGACCTCATTCATCATCTTCATGGCCTCCATGAGGCAGACGGTCTGGCCCTTCTTCACCTTGTCGCCCACCTTGACGAAGGGCTCGGCGTCGGGGGCGGAGGCGGCATAGAAGGTGCCCACCAGGGGGGCGGTGATGCAGGGACCATCGGGCTGAGCCGCCGGGGTGAGCGCAGCAGCGGCAGGTGCGGGTGCGCCCACGGGAGCGGCGGGAACGGCAGCGCTGCCGCCTTTGCCCAGCTCCAGGGTAAAGTCCTTGGTATTCAGCTTGAAGGTGGTGATGCCGCTCTGGTCAAAGCGGGCCATCAGCTCAAAAATCTCTTGGTTGGTCATAACGGCTCCTTTCGGAAAAAAGGCATCGGTTTGCACCGATGCCCGTTTTCTTCCTCTTACTCAGCGTGATCCTCGATGTACTTCATCAGGTCGCCCACGGTCTTCATGTTGGGCAGGTCCTCGTCGGCGATGGTCACGCCGAAGGCCTCCTCCAGAGCCATGGACAGTTCCACGGCAGCCAGGGAATCGGCCTCCAGGTCCTCGGACAGGCGGGCGTCGGGGGTCACCTTGTCGGCGTCGCAGCTCAGGGTCTCCACAATGATATCCTTAATCTTCTCGAAATCCATGGTAATGCTCCTCACAAAACAATTCAAAAATTTTAGTTAAATCATTTTACTTAAAAATTTTTAAATAAAATAATTTAAGCATATTTTAGCAGGCGGAAGTGATTTGTCAAGACTTTTTTTGGAAACTCCAGAGGATAATCTTCAGAACTGTTCAAATTCACGAAAAAAGCGCAAAAAAAGCGCCCTGCGATTGGATCGCAGGGCGGGGATTGGGGGTAAGTAGCCGCCCTGAAGGGGGCGGCGTGGGGCTCAGCAGCAGCGACAGCAGCCGCAGCCGCAGGAGGTGTCCTCCTCCCGATCGGCAGCCCACAGGAAAGCCGGGATGGTGAGATAGACCTGACGGCCGCCGGCGGTGCCGGACAGGTCGGACAGGGTCAGGCCGGAGAACAGGTCACTGGAAGTGGTCCTGTTGTTCTCAGAGGCGCCGCAGCGGCAGCAGCGATTCCGGTTGTTACAACACATGATGAAGTACCCCCAATCAAAATCGTGACGGGCCTTTGCCCCCCACAGCCCAGTATACGCAGGCTGGGGACGGGAGGTACCGAAAAAGAAAAAAGCGAGACAACCGAAGTTGTCTCGCTTTGGCAGCGGGAGAAGGATTCGAACCCTCACATACAGAGTCAGAGTCTGCTGTGCTACCCTTACACAATCCCGCTATTTGTTTGCCACTCTCGTGAGCGCAGGTGTTATTATAGCAAACTACAGAGAAATGTCAAGAGGAAAAATGAAAAAAATAAAAAATTGTGGGCCGGATATTCCGGCCCACGAAAAAGGGGTCAATGACGGTTGGGATCACCGGTCTTATCCTGGGGCTGCTCCTGCTTCTTGCTCTGGGGATGCTTGCAGTCCTGGGGAGCGGGATTCTGGTTTCTGGACTTCTTCTGCTCGTTATGCTGGTTCTGCATGGTGCTCACCTCGCTTTCACCGTTCCTAGCTTGCCCCGGTGTTTCCTGATTTATACAAAAACTTTCTCATTTCAGGGATACCAACGGGCAACAAAGTATGGTATAATAACACGACAGAAGCTACTATATTTTGCCTGGGCCTGGCCTGGAGCTGTGTTTCAAAGGAGGGCTGCCGCTGTGAGATGTCCGTTTTGTTCTCACCCGGAGAGCAAGGTTGTGGACTCCCGTCCATCCGACGAAGGGTCCAGCATCCGCCGCCGCCGGGAATGTCTGGCCTGCCATAAGCGTTTTACCACTTATGAGACCATGGAGAGTCTGCCCCTGATGGTAATTAAAAAGGACGGCAGCCGTCAGACCTTTGACAAGACCAAGCTGCTCAACGGCATGATCCGGGCCTGTGAAAAACGGCCGGTGGCTTTTGCCACCCTGGAAGATATGGCCAATGAGATTGAACAGGTCCTGCAAAACGACATGGACCGGGAGATTCCCTCCGCCCGCATTGGCGAATTGGTGATGGAGCGGCTGAAAAAGGTGGATGAGGTGGCCTATGTCCGTTTCGCTTCGGTCTACCGTCAGTTTAAGGACATCAGCACCTTTATGGAGGAACTGAACAAGCTTCTGGCGGAGAAGTAATGACCTAATCCCCTGAAAAACGGCGGCTTGTCCGCCAAGTTTGACCCCAAGCATGAGCGAGAGTGCGTTGGAAAAACTCCGACGCACCCTCGCTTTTTTCATCCCCTGATGCCGCAGAG
>NZ_NFIL01000053.1:0-12564 GCF_002161755.1 Flavonifractor sp. An4
GCAATAGGTGTCCTGATGCTCCACCACCTCGACCTGACCGTTTGCAAAAGAGGCAGCCACCGCCTGGATCAGTTCCACCGTGGGTGTTCCCTGTCCCCGCAGCTTGGAGATCACCCTGGTACGTCGGAATTCCTCATCCTTGGACAGATCTATCGGGATGCCGTAGGCTGTTTCCCAAAGTTCCAGGCCCCATCCGCTGGCGGTCTGGGGCCACAGCTGGCGGAGGGTCAGCTCCAGATCGGCTCCCGCCCGCCGGCACATCTCCCCCAGCACCCGCTGAAGCTCGGCAAAGGGGATGCTGCGGTAAAGGTCAGGGAGCTGGAGCATCAGATCATATCGGTCCATCAGGTGGTCACCTCCAGGCTGCCAATCACCGGTACCTGATCAGGCTGCACTGTGGTATCCGCCGTTCCCCCGTTGACGGTGAGGGAGGTGGCATTGATCACACCGTCAACGGTCAGCAACAGCGCCAGAATGCGGTTATAGATCACCGTGTATGCCTTGTCCTCTCCCGGCCCGTAATAGATCACATCGTATTTGGAGCGGATCATATCGGCCAGGTAGGCTCCCAGCCGCTTTTCCAACTCCGCCTTGACGGTCTCCGGCGTGGTGGAGGAGGAGATGACCACCACCGCCGTCACATCGATCTCGACGGCGGTGGGCGCCGATACCATGGCTGTGGCCCCCACGGGACGCTGGGCGTCAATCAGGGTCTGGCAGGCGCTCACGATCTCAGGAGAGGCGGGATCCATAGTGGAGTCCACCAAAGTCACACCCACAGTGCCGGGGCCCTCCGCCAGCTCTACCACCTTGGCATCCCCCACGCCCGGGACGCTCAGCGCCCACGCCCGGTACTGCCAGCCGTTGGCGCCGTTGGAGGGTTTCTGTCGACGCTCCTGGATCCGCTGGAGCAGTGCAGCGTCGCTTTCGGGGTCGGTACCGCCGTCGGCCTGCTCATTGGTATAAGAGGCCAGGCCGGGCAGATTGACATACATATTGACGATGGCACCAGGGCCCACATTGTAGGTGGCCCCGTCCTGGACAGCCTCCAGGGTGCCAACAACCGTCCCTCCAGCAGGGAGTGTGACCTCATCTACCAGGGCAAACTGGAGTCCCGTGGCCGTCAGAAACAGCGTGCCCGCCGGGATCACTGTACCGGCCGTACCGGTTAGCGTGATGTCGCACCGGGCGCGGGTCCCGGGCCGGCGGGTGATGTCAAAGTAGGTCTCTCCCACCAGATCGATATATCCACCGCTGGTTTCGTCCACAAAGAGCATGGACACCACGGCGGGAAGAGCCTGGTAAAACTCGCTGATCTGCCGGGCCGCCGCCCCCACTGTGGCGTCGGCATAACTGCCCGCCATGGAGGAGAGGCCGGTCTCCTGGTCAATATCAGCCAGCATCTCAGCCTTGATCTGCTCCTGGGTGCGGTCCTCAAACATAGAAACCCTCCTTCCCGTAGACCGTGGTGAGATCCACCCTCATATGGAAAGTGGATCCGTCAAAGGACGCCTCCGTCACGTCTACAGCGGTAATATAGGGAGATACCAGCAGGGCGTCCTGCAGGTATCGGGTGGCCTCACTGATTTTGGTATCCGCCTGGTATGGCTGGCCCACCAGGGCCTCCAGCTCGCATCCGTAGGACCAGGAGAAGGCCGCCCATTGATAACGTGCGGTGGCAACAGCCCGCCAGGCCCAGCTTTTGACCGCCTCCAGGCCGGTGACCACCACCGGCTGGCCGCTCTCCCACCGGGGCGTCCCGGCGTCATAGTCCATGGCCACGTCGGTGTAGAGGGGCAGATCCACACTCCCACCAGCCACCGGTGTAGAAAACATGGGGAAAAGCGTCATGGCGTCACCACCTTACAGAGGATGTAGTAGGTCTGCCGGTCCAGGGAGAGCACCGCCACGCTGTCCCTCGCCTGTAAGGCATCCTTTTCCCGGCTCAGATCCCCTGGTTTGACCTCCGTGGTCACAGGGCCCATGGAGCCCGTGCCGGTCAGTGTGCCGGACAGGCCTGGATCATATCCGGCCAGCAGCGTCGCATTGATGCGCAGAGACTCCGCCCCTACGTCCAGCCCATCTACCCGGACCTTCAGCGGGGAGACGCTGACCACCTCCCCAATCAAAACCGGGGAGGGGTCGGCCACCTGTCTGGCCGCCGCCCCCATGCTCCGGGCGATCCGCCCGGCGTTCTCCTCAAAGGTATTCATTTAAGCTCACTCCCCGAGATGGTATCGTCCGCCAGATTGCGGAAATTCAGCTTGACCTTGCAGTAATACTGGCCGTTCTTCCAGGTGTGGGTGTCGCTCTCGATCCAAAACAGACCGGTCACCCCGCTGCCGGTATCCCGCAGCTTGACGGCATTGCCGGAGATCAGCCGGATATCCCCCAGCGTCTCCACCGTCAGGTTCTGCTGGAGGCCGTGGTCCTCCAGCCAGGCCTTGGCCTCCGCCCCGGCATCCTCCCCATCCTTTTGGATCAGGACGTGCTCCAACCGGCCGTTCAGGGTGATGGACGGGCCGTCCTCCACCCGGCGAACCAAGGCGCCGGTATCAGTACGGATGGCCACGCTGTTTTGCAGGTTGGAGATGTCCCATGTGTTGGTGACCCCCATGGTGCTCTTGATGTCCAGTGTGGCGGCGCTGGGCTTCTCCACCACCTCCAGTTCGCCCGCGCCGGTAAACCGGGCCAGGTAGCGCTTGCCGTTTTTCTGGGCAGCCATGGCATACAGAGACTTGATGATCTTGTCCAGCGCTACGCCGGGGAACTTGCGGGACACAGTCAGCCCCGTCCTGGCCAGACTTGCCACCGGAATACTGTAGTCCCGGCAGATGGCGGCCACGGCGGTCTCCGGCGCCGCGTTCGCAAATTGGTACCAGCCCTCATTTTTCACCAGGTACCGCCCCCGATCCAGGGCGGACAGGTCCACCACAGAGGACTGAGAGCTGGTGGTGGCGGAGAGCAGTGGCCCGGCAAAGAGCTGGGTCCCCTCCCGCCGGAAGATCAGCTGAGCGCCCTCCACCAGCTCCAGAGGGGCCACGCTGCCGTCTCTGGGCACCGCCAGTGAGGCCGACAGCTCCCGGGCGGTCTGGCTGTCCGATCCGCTCCAGGTAACGGTCTGGACCAGCTGCGTCACGTCTCTGGAGGTCCCGCTGGGGGCCGTCAGGATCAGCTCATAGTCCATACCGTCACCTCATGGCCGCCTGCTCTTTGGCAAGCTGCACCTTCCAGACCTTATCTTCCTTGCTGTAGACCGTCTTTGTGGCTTTGGCGGTCTTGACGCTGGCGCTCACCTGCATGGCCGCCGGCAGCTGGTCCTTGGGCGGGATGGTGAGCACCTGCCCGGGATAGATCAGATTGGGATTCTTGATGATCTTGCTGTTGGCGGCGGCCAGCCGGTAGGCCAGGCTGCTGTCCCCGTAAAATTTACGGCAGATCCCCGAGAGGGTGTCTCCCGCCTGGACGGTGTAGGTCCGGGTGGAGGCCGCGCCTGTACTGGCATCCCTGGACGTCTGGGCATCGCCGCCGGAGATGGCCAGTACCGGCGTCTCCGGCGCCGTATACTGCCGCAGAGAGATGGAGGCATAGACATCGTTTGTGCCGTCCCGCTCGCCATAGGTCACGCTCTCCAGCAGCACCAGGGCGTTGGTAGGCGTCCCCGACACAATCCAGCGCACCGGCTTGCGGCTGTCGCTCCACCGCTCCAGCTGCTCCAGGTACACATAGGGGTTGGCCACGGCGCCCGGGTTGCAAAATGGATAAAGCCTGGCCGGGAACAGCACATCCGACAGGGTGCAGCTGCCCATCAGGCGGCCGCCGGGCAGATTGATCTCCCCCAGCTGATCCAGCTGGATGGTCTCCACCCGGTTGCCGTGGGTCCAGTCGTAAGAGGGCGGCGTCACCGGCAGGATCAGCTCCTTGCCGGCGGCGGGCTCCAAAAAAGAGATGATCCGTCTCATGACAACACCCCCGCCGCGAATTTCAGCTCGATCTGGTCCGCCAGCCGTTGAGCGATCTCCTCAGCAGACACCCCCGCGCCAAACTGGTTGCCGGTAATTGTGATGGAGATACTGCGGCCCGGCTTGCTGTCAGCCTCCCGAGCCTCCCGGGCGGTGAGCACCCGCTCGCCCTCATGGAGAAGGGCAGGAAAATCGTCGTAGGGCACACGGTCCAGGCCATAAGCATATCGGTAATGGTTACGCGCCCGTACCCGTCCAGCTACAGTGTTTTCGTCCGGTACATCCTCAATCCATTGGCTTGTCCGAGCCGCCGCCCATCCCTTGGAATACTCCTGCCCTTTTCGGTAGCCAGCATCCCAGTAGGCGTCATTGCTGGCGGTGTCATCCCGGATCGTAGCAGCCATTTCAGTCTCCAGCTGGAGCATTAGCTGGGCGCCCTCGCTGGCATTGTACTCATTCATGCCGCGAACCTTGGCCTCCATCAGCATCCGGCCTGCCTCGGCATAGCCCTCATCCGTACCTTCCGACATGGCAGCCTTGTACTCGTCGGAGTTAATGACTGCATCCATAGCGTCCCGGATGTACTGCTCCTTGCTGTTCTCCAATTCAGCCTGCCAGGCGCCCATGGCCCGGTTGGCCTCCTGGATCAGGGCGCCGCTCTCACCGCTAAGGTAGTCGATCTCCTCCTGGAGACCCTTCTTCCGGGTCTCGTTGTACCCTTCACCGTAGGCATTATCCATCTCGGTCTGGGCATCGGCCAAGGTGGACTCCAGACCACTGAAAGTCTGGGACATCTTGTCCATGGCCCCGGCATACTGCTCCAGCCCCTGCTGGATGATATCCACCGCCTTTGTGCCGGAAATGGAGCCTTTGGAGATCATGTCGTAGATATCCCCCTGGCTCTTGCCCAGGGCGTCGGAGAGCATTCCGATCACATCGATGCCGCGGTCCTGGAAGGCGTTCAGATCCTCCAGGCCCACCTTGCCGCTGGACTGCATCCGGCTCATGACCTGGGCCATATAGGTCATGCCGCTGGCGTCCACGCCCACGGCGCTGCCCGCGTTGCCAATGCCCTCCATCAGATCCAGCATCCGCTTCTGGTTTGTACCGAAGCCGGTGGCCAGAGCACGGGACATGGCAGTCAGGTCACTGTATTCCATGGGCGTGCTGGCCGCCATCTCCCGAAGATCTGCCAGGTATTTGGCGCCCTGCCCGCTTCCCAGAAGCTGGTCAAACGCAATCAGGTCCAGCTCCCGCTGGGCGGCGGTGGCGCTGCCCGATGTGATGGAGGTGGAAAGATCCTCAAGCTGTCCCTGCGTGGCCTCCTGGACATAGGCCTTAAAGGCCTCGTCCCGCTGCTCATAAATCTGAGCACCTCCGCCGACCAGCCCAACCAGACCGCCCAGAGCAGCACCAATCGCCGTTCCGACGCCAGGTTCTATCATAGATCCAATAGCCGCACCGCTGCCGGCGCCGCCCAGGGCACTGGAGAACAGGCTCCCCGCATCGCTGCCGAAGGCGGAGCTGACCAGGGTTCCGGCCCACTGGCCGGCCACATCTCCCAACATGGACCAGGCTCCCGCCTGGCCCAGAGCAGACAGGATGCCTTTCCCGCCTCCCGCACTGCCTGCCCGGTTGTCCGCCTTGCTCATGGCTGTGGCGCTGTCAGTGGCCGCCTTGTAGAGTGCCCGGTAGGCGGTCTCATTGGCTTTGATCGCTCCCTCGGTCTCGCTTAGCTGGTTCTTTAAACGGGTCTGCTCATCGATGGCATCATCCAGGGCTCCCTTACTGGTCTCGTCCTTCAGCTTTTTGTAACTCTTCTGGGCGTCTTTTACTTTCTGGTCAGCTTCCGACAGAGCCTTCTTCAGGTCTGCAGATTTTCCTACCAGGCTGTTTTGGGCCTTTTCGTAGGCCTTCAGACTCTGCTCCAACTCATCCAGCGTCTTGTCAAAGGCTTTGGAATTGCCCGAGATAGCCTTCAGGGTGGGGCTCACCCTGTCATAGAGGCTCATCACAATGCCCACTTCTTCTGCCATGGTCAGCCCCCCTCATCTAACTCGATTTCACGGAGAGCCAGCGCCCAGGTCATGGCCCGACCTCCCTCTCCCATTCCGATATACATCTCCGGGGTCCAATGGTGATGCCGGAAGAGATAAAAGATCAGATCCAGCTCTGGGTCGCTGCCCTCCGTCAGGCGTTTTTTACTTCATCAATGGTGGACCGGCGGTAGCCACACAGTCGCTCCACCGCCCGGCTGAGATCCTCGATCTCGCCGGGCAGAAGCATGGCCTTTACCGTCTCGGCGGGGGTGGCTCCCCCAAACCGCTCCTGCAAGGCGGATTCCTTTAGATTCGGATCCACACAGCCCTGCAGCAGGATGTGGACCGACACGTCGTCAGACAGGCTCTCCCGCAGCTTCTGGACCTTACCGTAAGGCAAACCCCTGAGGGTAAAGACCACATCCTCCCCCAACAACTCGCTGAGCCGGTTCACCTTGTACCGGGCGGTGGGAAGATCCTTTAACACATTGGGCAACTCAGGCCGCAGCAGCAGGGATACCAGGTCCGTTTTCTTTTTTGCTTCCATCACTGCACCTCAATCATATCCAGGAATTCATAGCGGCTGAAGGTAAAGGGGGTCGTTACCGTGCCCAGGGTGGCCGCCTGCCAGTCCGCCAGCGTCAGATCATCAAAGCTTACGTTGTAAGCTGCCACCCGCTCTGCTCCGTAGCTGTCCGGATCCTTCAGCTTGGAGATGACGGTGAAGCGGCGGTCCTCGCCGTTTTGCAGATCGCCCTGCTTCTGGGCAAATCCAGAGTCCACCTTGTACAGGGTCAGACTTCCGGTGCCGCTGGCACTGGTTGCCTTGGTATCGGTCATAAACTGCCCGCACAGGTTGACTGTCTCCTTATTTTTGCTCACCTTCAACTGGCAGGCGGTACACTCGGCGATCTTCTCACCGTCCACCCAAACCTCGCCAAAGGTGCCGTTGATTACACGTTTCGCGCTATCGATAGTTCGTGCCATACGCTCCCCTCCTTACAGGTTGTTGAACAGGACCTCGAAGTCTTCCATTGCATCTACCAGCCGCCCGCCGCAGCGGAGGAAGACCCAGCTGCCGGTCTGGTACCGTCGTAGGTCTCAAAGAACAGGAAGGACAGCTCATAGTTGGAGAATCGCTTCACCACGCCGTCCACGTTGTACTCGTACCAATACTGGCCGCTGTCCGGGTCCTTGAGGATGGAACAGCACTCGGTGGGCAGCGGCAGGCGCTGGATCACCTGGCCAGCGCTGTCCCTCCGGTTCCACACGGCGCCGAAGCCGTGCCAGAATGCGTTGGACATGACCACCTTTCGCAGCATGAACGGCGACATATGATCGTTGGGTCGGACCTTGAGCATCCTGCGCAGATATTCATCTTCATACGGGATCCTGGCGTCTCCATCTTTGCGGTACGCCCCGAAGGGAATCAGGCCGAAGGAGTTGGTCAGGATCCGGTGGGCTGCCGCCACCGGGGACAGGCGTTCCGCATTACCCTGGCTTCCCTCCATCAGCTCCCCGCTCAAAAAAATCCGTTTGAACCATGCCTGGACCTCATCCCAGCTGAGGACCTGTTCCTCCATACCGGCCCTTGGGCCCTGCATGGCCTGGCCTAAAATCACGATTTACCGCCTCCTCTCGACCTGGCGATGATACGAGGCATTTCCACGACCTGTCCAAAGTTGGACAATCCGATCATGGGCCGCCATCAGATCGCGGGGCCAGAGGGTCTCTCCATCTTCCGCCAGACCCGCATCCCGCAGCATTTTACGGTAGTCAATCAGAAGCTGCACACCATCCTGAAGGGCATCCTGCTTTTTCAGATACCGAACCACCTGAACAGGGGCCAGATCTTCCCACCCAGCGGCGACCATTTCCAGAAGATGTCCCACAGCCTTGCCGCCGATGTGCTCCCGGCAGTGCTCAAACTCCAGGGCGTCAGCCATTGGGAACTGACTCCGGTATCTGTCCCAGCACCCCACATCTTCAGATCCCCAATTCTTTTTACGGATCTCACGGAATGCCGTCTTGCTCATGTGCAGCATCCTGTGCGGCTTGACCTCCGTCCAGTCCACCCATGGAATGAGCGGCGCATCGCACAGGTCTGTCTTATATGCCGCGCAGTCAAGCTGCCTGTCAATGGTTTGCACAACAGCCGCCGCAAATCCCTGACGCATCAGGTTTTCCACCTGCGGGTGCCTTTCCCATACATGAAGATATGCTCCAGGCCAGCAGCCGTCGGCCCCTATATACGCATCAAGGGCGGTTTTTTCTCCGGTATGGCCAGCCAGATCCGGCCCATAGGCAAGCGTCCATCCGCCTACCTTCCGATGATTTACAGCCTCCCAGGAATAATAGGCCATTTGCATTGGGTCTCTTGACCATGCGCATGGGACCCATACCGTCTCCATCACGTCGCCGCTGTGCAGCTCGGCCCGGAACCGACGCAGCTTGCCCTCCTCGTCCACAATGAGGGCCGCATGGGGTACAAAGACCGTTGTATCGGTCCCATCTGCATCCTGCCACCGGCGCACCATCCAGTACATGACCGCCGTATAGCGCTCAATATGGACAACCTCTGCCTGTAAAACCTGGTGCTTCCTCCCTTGGCGCAGCTCTGAGCGGCGGGTCACCGTAGCGGCAGTCCAGCAACGAGGACACATAACTTCTTCGCCATCCAGATACGCAGAAGAATCCGGTCCCTGCTCCGCATACCCATCGTATGTCTGTCCGTCCGGACCTTCCAACAGGACAATGCCGTTCTTCACATAGCCGGCGATAAAATCTTCCCCGCAGGCGGTACAGGTGCAGCGGGCACCCCATCGGCGCTTTTTCGACTGCTCCCAGTGCGCCCAGTCCTGCGGATCCATAATCTGCCCAATCTCGTCTGCCAAGCCGACCGATTCCCGGTGATACAGGATCAGATCGCCGCCAAGATCGTGCATATCGTAGATGCCCATCAATACGTCTTGCTTCAGCTCGTCGCAGGGCTGGACAGGAAGCATTGCGGCGAGTGATTTCCAGTTCATATCCATGCCGCACCTCACAGGAAGTCCGCCAAGTTGAGCACTTTCGGAGTATCCCCGCCGACAGAAGCAGAGGCGGCACCGAGCCCATAAAACTCCCGCAGGATTTCCTCCGCCTCCAGCGGCGTGACGCAGGAGAAGCCGCCGGTCTTATGTCCGTCCGCAAAGGATTTGATCTTTTTCTCCGCCTGGACGATCCCCATCTGAGGATTTTCCAAGTCCTTTGCCAGCAGCTCTGCACTCCACGGTTCTCTCCGGCAAATGTCCTTCAGCTGCTCCGCCACCATCCAGGGTGCGGAACGCTCCTTGACTTTGCTCTGCTGCTCATTCAGCATCTCAATCGCCTGCTCAATCATTCCGCGCACCTCCCAATGGCATCGGCCAGGGCTTTCAGGGCCTTTTCCATACCATGGGCGGCTGTCTGATCCTCCCGGCCCCGGGCTTTAAGTAGCAGTCCGTGGAGCTTGTTGGCCAGCTCCTGCCCCTGGTTGAAAAGCACCTCAAACTGGGCCAGCTCCTTGTCCCCTGCTATGGTGGCTTGCTTGTCCGACTTGTCCCGCTCTTCCAAGGACCGCTTCAGGATCTCCACAGAGGCCTCAGCCTGCTTCTGTTTGTCCCTGGCCTTGGCCGCCGCCTCCTTGGCCTTATCCAGCTTGGCCTGCATCTCGGCAATGGCGTCGGCCCGGGCCTTGTCAATGGCAGCCTGATCAACCACGGTCTCCACTGCCACGTCCACCGGTTTGGCCTTCAGGTCAGCAAGTTCAGCCTCCAGGCGGGCCACATTCTCCATGGCCTGCTCCCGGTCCTCACGGACCCCAGCCAGACGGGCATTGAGCAGCCTCATATCCTCCGCCATCTTATCCCGGGCCTGCTCCGCTGCGTGCTGATCCGCCTCGGCCTGTTTGACTGCCATCCGGGCCTCGTCCCGCTCCTTGATGGCCTGCGCCAATTCCCGGGCAGACATATCCACTACATTGTGATCCTGAATGAATGCTTCTCGTTCTTCCGGTGGAAGTGCTAACAGCTTAAATGCTTTTGTGGCCCCCAAATCCGCAATCGATTGCGGATTTGTCCATTCCCTTGCCAACTGCATATAGTACTGGGCTGTCCGTTCGGAGAACTCTACCCGCTCAGTGAGCCACGGCAGCCACTCCCCATGGGGCAGCGTCTCCTTCGCCTCAATCAGCCGCTGGCCGATACCAAGGAGCGCTTTCCCAGCCTGCTTTTTCAGTTCTAAAATCTCACTGGTGATGGTCTCAATAGTGCGCTGCGCAGACTGAACACTATGGACCATACTCTCCTGCATCATGGCGGCCAGGGTGTCTGCCTTACTCATCACTTAGCCGCCTCCTCACCAAAAAGCTCAGCCGCAAAGGTGCGGTAGTCCTGTGCCGCAGCACTACGTGGAGACCAGCATACCACCGGCTCCCCGGTCCATGTGGACTCATCTACCTTTGGGGATCGGCGGATGCGGGTATCAAATACCCGGCATGGGGCATATTCCCGCAACAGCTTCTCCCCCTGTTCCATGGAATTAGAGTGATACCACACCGTGGGCAGAACCCCAGAAATATGTACGTCTGGGTAGATACGCCGCAGGCGTTTAATCTGCGCGGCCAGCGTACTCATGCCTCGCATCGCGTATGCATCCAGTTTGATTGGGATAATCACATCTGTAGAGGCTACAATAGCGGCGGCGCAGGAATAGGAGATGGAGGGCGGACAGTCAATGACCATAAAGTCAAAACGGTCATCTTCCATGATTGCATCCCTCAAGTTTTGCAAAGCGGTCAAGTCCAGCCGGCGACCACGCAGAAGATCTACCTCCAGATCCCACAGGCCATCATCTGCCGGGATGACGGTTAGCCCGCGGATACTGCTCTCGTAGCACAAATTTTCATATTGGAGTTCATCCCCCAGAAGTAGGCGGTCCAGAGTGTTGTATTCCCCTGGCGGCAGCAAAGACTGGGTAGCATTGGCCTGGGGGTCTGCATCCACCAGCAACACCCTCTGGTGGTACTCTGTAGCCAGGATAGCAGCCAGATTTACCGCCGTGATGGTTTTTCCGACGCCGCCTTTCAAATTAACGATTGCTATGGTTTTCATGCACGAACACTCCTATCTGTTTTCCATCGGGAAACACTCCCGGATGGTCTCATTGCCCACTTTGGCTTCCGCCATGTAATACCGCCGGGCCGGATGGATGTAGACGATCCGTCCGGTTACCGACCGCAGCTTGCGCTGCCTGTTCGCCCGCTCCCCACTGAGCTCATGCTCAAAGGCCGACGGGGTCCAGGTGATCTTCTGGCCTTTTCTCATGCTGTTCCTCCTCCAGAGCCTGGACCGCCAGAGTCAGCGCCTGGGCCACCTGCAGGTGATCCACCGGAAAGCTGCTGGCCCGTGCCAGGGCCTCCCGGCGCAGGATCTCCAGCCGCAGCAGCTGGGCCGCTCTGGCCTTGTCCATGCTGGTCTCCTTTCTCTGCAAACGGATCGTCCGGATCCTCCAGGATCTCCGTAAACTGCACCTGCCTGTACTCCGGCTCCCGCCGTTTCCTGGGGGCTGGAGCATCCACCGCCGACTCATACAGCCGCTGATGAGCGCCGTCAAAGGCCAGATAGATCTTGCCGGTCTCGCCCTCCTTGTTCTTGGCGATGTGCAGAACCCGGCGGCTGTGTGGGGTGTCCTCCTCCTTGTAGAGCAACATGGCCACGTCGGCATCCTGCTCGATCTGCCCGGACTCCCGCAGGGAGGCCAGTGTGGGGGCCTTCACCCCGTCCCCGCCCTTCTCCGGCCGGGACAGCTGGGACAGGGCCACCACCGTAATGCCAGTGCTCTGGGACAGCTGATGCAGTCCGATGCTGATTCCAGCCACCTCTTCGGCCCGGCTGCGCCGCTTGTCCCCCTGGATGAGCTGTAAGTAGTCGATGAAAATGGCGTCATACCCCCGGCTGAGGGCAGAGGAGCGGATCTCGTCCACCGTCATGCCGCTGGCAGGTACCCATTCTAAGGCGGGCTGGATGAGCCGCTTGGAGGCCATCGCCAGGGCCTTGTAATCCTCCTCGGTCAACTCCGAGCGCTTGATCCTGCCGAAGTCCAGCCTCATGTTGTAGGCAATGAGCCGGTCCTCCAGCTTGGCCTCGCCGGTCTCCAGGGAGTAAAAGCCCACCTTCCGGCCCAGCCTGGCCCAATGCCAGGCAAACTGGATGGCCAGCAGGGTCTTGCCGGCGGAGGCGTAGCCTCCCAGCACCACCATGTCGCCCCGGTCCACAAAGAGCCGGTCGTTCAGCTTGTCCAGCCCCCAGGTGAGGTACTCTTTCCTGGTCTTGTGCCGGTCGTAGAAGTCCAGCAGGGCCTGCTCCATGGTGACGTAGCGCAGCCCCGGCTTGTCCACCATCAGGGCATTGCCGTCAGCCAGAAACTTGGCTGCATCCTCCAGGCTACCCGCCTGGGCCAGTCGCTCCCCCAGCAGGCAGAGCTGATAGAGCCGGGCCTGCTCCTTGAGTACGGCCACATACTCCCAGATGTTGGACGCCGTC
>NZ_NFIL01000054.1:0-11952 GCF_002161755.1 Flavonifractor sp. An4
GGTAGTTCATATAGTCCCCTCCTGGTGTTTTGGTTGTGTGATTACTCCATTCTACCACTGGGGGCCATATGAACTCTTTTTATTTCCCTAAATTGTTGCGCTTGATAGTATAATTCACCTTCAGACGTAAAAAAGGGAGCGGCGTAAGCCGCTCCCTTTTTTGATTATTCCAGAGGTGAAAACTCACCGGTGACCGCGTTGACGTAGTAGGTGCCGGTGTCGGTGACAAACCGCCATACCGGTGTCAGCTGGACCTGGCGGGTGGTGTTGCTGGAGAGCAGGTAGCCCCCGTCCATGGCGTCGATGCGGCTGCACACATAGCCGCCCTCCTTGATCCCGGCCAGAAAGCGGACCAGAATGGTGGGGGTGGAGAGGAGAGACTTGGTGACCGAGGCGGAAATGCTGCCGTCCAGCCGCTGTCCCTCCACCTGGACCAGGTCGTTTTCCTGCCAGTGGAGACGGATGGTGCAGGAGAAGAGGGGAGAACCCTCCCAGCTTTGGCAGTAGGTCAGCACAGTTTCTGCGCCGGTCTGTTCCGTGTCGGACAGGGTGCCGGTAAAGCCCATGGCCTCCAGACAGGCCTGGCTGGAGGACTCATAGTCCTGGTCGCTTTCAAGTCTCCAGGTTCCGGGGGTAAGGGTAATGGTAAAGCTGCCGTTCATGGAAAATTCCGCCACGCCGCCGGGGCCGGAGTAGCGGGGACGTACCTCGCTCTCCCCCTCCAGGGTGACCTCTCCCAGCAGGGCGGCGGCGATGCCGGCTTCGCCGGTCCGGTCACGGGTGACGGTGGTCACCGACAGCGCCAGATCGTCGGGGAATTCATCCAGGGTAAAGTCGATGCCGCCCTGTTCCAGCACGGCCTGGGCGGCCTGCCTGGTTTCCGCCTGGTAGCGCTTGTCCTGGCTGGCCTGACTGCCCACAAGCAGGAGCAGGATGATGTTGACGCACAGCAGCATCAGCAGGATCACATTTTTCAGTTTAGACCATTCCATAGGAACCTCGCGATCTCGTCATTTGGCCACCCATCCGGCCTGGACGGTGTCGCCGCCGCTGTCGCTGTAGCACAGGACCAGCTCCCGGCCCTCCGGGTCCAGGGCCTCCAGAGCTGCGGCGGCCATCCGCTCGTTTAGCACCAGACTGGTTTGGCCAGCATCCTCGTACCGCCGGAACCGGAGGGTAAAGGCGGTAATCTGTCCATCCTGGATGGTGAAGAGGGCGGCGCTGTCGCCGCCGGAGAGGCTGACCTCCGCGCCGTTCAGGCTATAGCCGTAGCGGACGGACAGACCGGTGTCGGTTTCGGTTACATCCATCAGATAGATGCGGGCGGCGCCGCAGTAGCGGCCCACCGTATCGGCGGCCATCCGCCGGGTGGTCTCCACCACCTCGGTGATGTCGTAGCCATACTCACTCCCCACGGGGTAGCGAGAACTGGTGCCCTCCGCCGTGGTATAGGAGACGGTGCCGGTGTTGCTGATCTCCAGGGTCTCCTGGCCTTCCCGGATACGGATACCGTTGGGAATGGCATAGTAGGAGGTCTGGAAGGAGAGAGCCTGCTGCAGACTGCTGATCAGCGTGTCGTCCAGGTTGGCCAGGGGATTGGAGGCGCGGTAAATGTTGGGGGTGGGTGCGGAAGCGGAGATGAGCACATAGGGGTCCAGCCCGTCATAGCCGCTGTCCGTGCCCAGCTCAAAGGCAAAGGGAACGCCGTTGCCGCCGTAGCTGGCAATCAGCTCGTCCATGTGTCCCTGATAGGTCACTGCCGTTTTACAGGTATAATACAGGCCGTCACTCTCATTATGATAGTACAGCCGCACCCCGTCGTCCGCCAGAGCCACGGCGATCCGCCGGGCGGAGCCAGTGAGGGCGGTGTTGATGCCCCCCTCGCCGGTCCAGGCGCTGAGGGTCTCCAGAGGGATCTTGCCCAGAAAATCAAACCAGACACCGGGGGCACTCAAAGCAGCCTGCCATACCGATTCAGTGACCACCGTGGGGGAGTCCGCACTGGACAGGGCTTCGCCCAACAGAATGCCCACGCTGTCATACAGTTTGTCGGTTTGGGTGGTGTTGTACTGGACCGCATAGCGGTTCACCCCGTCGCATACCGCGATACGGACCGGGCGGGCGGCGGCGGTGAGCTGCACGGTGTTGCCGGGGTCGGAGGTCTCCACAGTGCTCTGAGGGCGGAAGAGGGAGATCAGCCCGCTCAGCAGTCCCTGGGAGCCGGAGACCCGGTTTTGTACCAGGGCAAGGCCGGTCAGATAGATGGCGGACAGGGAGAGCAGTACGATGAGCAGGGTCTTGAGCCGCTCCAGTCCCCGGTTCCGGCGGCGTCTCGGTTTACTCCTTTCCATGGCGAGGCCCCTCCGTCAGCAGGGTGATGCGCACCGTCAGGCCGGGACCGGGCCGGTCCAGCAGCTCAATGGTGCCCTCGTGCCGGTCGATGATCTCCTTGGCGATGGAAAGGCCAAGTCCGGTGCCGCCGGACTCCCGGGAGCGGGCCTTGTCCACCCGGTAGAACCGCTCGAAGATGCGGCCCCGGTCGGCTTCGGGAATGCCGATGCCGTTATCGGCCACCTCCATCCACACCTTACCCGGCCACTGGCCGGCGGAGATACGGATGTGGCCGCCATCGGGGGTGTACTTGATGGAGTTGGAGACGACGTTCATCATCACCTGCAAAATACGTTCCCGGTCGCCCACGATATCGGGCAGGGTAGGGGGGAGCTTCAGTTCCACCTGATGGCCGTGGCGCTGGGCCTCCATCAGAATGGCGTTGTATACATCCTGCACCGCCTGTCCGAAGGGGAAGGGGGCCAGCTTCAGCTCCGACCGGCCGGAGTCGAACCGGGAGAGGGTGAGCAGGTCCTGCACGATGTGGGTCATCCGGTCGGACTCATTGAGAATGACCCCCAGGAAATTCTTTTCTGTGTCAGGGGGCAGCTCTCCGGCGTTGTCTACCAGAGTTTCTGCGTAGGAGCGGATGTTGGTCAGGGGGGTGCGCAGCTCGTGGGACACGTTGGCCACAAACTCCCGGCGCATCTCCTCGGTCTTATGCTGCTCCGTGACGTCATGGATCATCACCAGCACGCCGCCCAGCCGCTCCTGGTCAAAGGGGGTGAGCAGCAGCTCCAGGCTCTTGCCGCCCACGGTACGGGTCCCGTCCAGGTAGCCGGGGGATTGGACCGCCAGCACCCCCTGGAGGGGCGCAATGTCGGAGAACAGGGTATCATAGTTGACGCTGCCGCCAATGGGAATGGCCGTCCCCAGCAGCTCCTCGGCGGCAGGGTTGGACTGGATCACAGCGCCGTCCCGGGCAAAGGCCACCACGCCGTCGGTCATGTGGAGGAACAGGGTGCCCAGCTTGTTGCGCTCGTTCTCCACCTCCTCCAGGGTGTGGTGGAGCTGGCGGGCCATGTCGTTGAAGGTGCCGGTGAGGATGCCGATCTCATCCCGGGAGGCCACCTCCAGTTTCTGAGAAAAGTCGCCGTTGGCCACCCGTTCCGCACCCTCGGTAAGCCGCTCAATGGGGGTGATAAGGGTTTTGGACAGCAGGAAGGAGAGGAGCACTGAGATCACCAGACCGAAAACCAGAGCCTCCACGATGAGGGTGATCAGTTCGCTGTTCAGGGCGGCGGCATTGGTGCCGTCGTCCCGGACATAAATGATATAGCGCTGGTCCCCCCGCTGAACGGCCACCGCCACATCCATGTAAGATGCGGAGGGGGTGCTGTCGTCGCTCTTTTCCTCTCCGGCCAGCACCCGCATCAGATTGCGGGAGTCCATGTCCAGAGGCTGGTCGGCGTCCTGCTCGTCAGAGCCCGCCAGCCAGTGGCCGTCCTTACCGTCCAGCACATAGTATTTCCGGCTGCGGTTGTCCACGCCCAGGGTGCCGTTGTAGGCGTTGAGGATCTCGGCAATGCTGGCAGCACCGTCCTGCTCGCCGGGGGTTGGGGTGTTCAGGTCGGCCCAGAACACCTCGTCGGCAAAGGCCTCCGACATCTGGGTATAGAAGTCCTGGGTGTAGTAATTGGCCACAGAGTTGATGAGGAACGCGCCCACAACGGTCATCAGCAGAATGATGAGCAGCGTCATGATGAGCATGAGCTTCATGTGCAGGCTGCGGAACATACTGTGGACCACTCCTCTCTTGCAAAAAATAAAGACAGGGCGGGCAGGGACGGCCGCCCCGGCCCGCCAAGATTGCTTCTATCAGGCGTTGAAATAATAGCCCAGACCTCTCCGGGTCACTACGAACTGGGGAGAAGTCGGATCGTCCGATTCCCGGCGGCAGAGCCGCCGGGAGCCCTGGAGATCATTGCATCTGGCCGGAAAAGTGAATTTTCCCGGCCATCAAGGATTTGCCCGCTGGGCAAATCGCTTGTACGGCGCAGGCGCCGCCCCGCTGTGCGGGGGCCCGTGGAGGACGATCCGGACAGTTGGCGCAGGGTTACGCATTAAAATAGTATCCCAGGCCTCTCCGGGTCACTACGAACTGGGGAGAAGCCGGGTCGTCCTCCACTTTTTCACGGAGGCGGCGGACGGCCACGTCCACAGCCCGCACGTCGCCCACATAGCCCTCGTAGTTCCAGACGTGCTCCATGAGGGCCTCCCGGGAGAACACCTTGCCTGGCTGGGAGGCCAGGAATTTGATCAGCTCGTACTCCCGCTGGGTCAGATCCAGGGGCCGCCCATCCTTACAGACCACCATCTGGTCTGGATCAATGGAGATGCGGCCCAGCTCCATCCGGCTGCCGGAGGGTGCGGCTGCGGGAGCTCCGGCCACCATCTCGTTGCGGCGGATGTTGGCCTTTACCCGAGCCAGCAGTTCCCGCATGGAGAAGGGCTTGGTAATGTAGTCGTCGGCGCCCAGCTCCAAGCCCAGCACCTTGTCGGTCTCCTCCTCCCGGGCGGTGAGCATGATGACCGGGGTGGAGCGGTTCTCCTTGCGGAGATTGCGGCACACGTCGAAGCCGTCCATTTTGGGCAGCATCAGGTCCAGCAGGATCAGGTCGGGATTCTGTTCCAGCGCCAGCTGGAGTCCCGCCTGACCATCGTAGGCCTCCAGGGTCTCATAGCCTTCCTTGGTCAGGTTGAAGCTGAGGATGTCCACAATATTCTTCTCATCCTCCACGATCAGAATGCGCTTGCTCATGCCAACCTCCTGTCTTTACAGACCCAGCAGCTGCTTGACCTTCAGCACCAGGGCCACCGTCTTGGCGTCCACGATCTCCCCGTCCATGACCTGCTGGGCCAGCTGGGCAAAGGGCACCCGCTCCACCTCCAGAAATTCGTCGTCATCCGGGTGGCAGGCGCCCTGCTTCAGATCCTGAGCCAGATACATATGGAGTACCTCGGAGGAGAAGCCGGGGGAGAGGTACAGGCAGCCCAGATAGGTCAGCTTGCCGCAGGTGACGCCCACTTCTTCTTCCAGCTCACGCAGAGCGGCGGGGCGGTGGTCCTCCCCCTTCTCCAGCTTGCCGGCGGGCAGCTCGGTGACCACGGCCTGGAAGGGATAGCGGAACTGCCGCACAATGCTCACCGTGCCGTCGTCAAACAGGGGCAGCACAGCCACCCCGCCGGGGTGCTCCACCACTTCCCGCCGGGCGATCCGGCCGTTGACCAGCTGGGCCTTGTCCAGCTTCAGGGTGACAATCTTACCTTCAAAGAGCGTTTCGCTCTCTACAGTCTTTTCCCACAGTTCCATCCGGCATATCCCCTTTTCTTACATCGGTTAGGTGCATTATATCATACTTCCAGGTTCCGTGCCACCCTCAGCTTTTCCAATCAAGCCAATCATTACAGCTGTACGGAAGGGGCCGGAACCGGTATAATCGTTCCTGCATTTGAGAGGAGGCAGACTATGACCATCCAGCCCATCGGCAGCGCCAGCGTTGCCCTGTACATCACCCCCGCCGACCTGAAGGAGCACGGCCTGACACCGGCGGGGCTCACTCTGGAGCAGGCCCTGGAGCTGACCCGTACCGCCTTCCGGCAGGCGGGTATGGATCTGGAGGGCTCCATTGAGATCGAGGCCTACCCGGAGTCTTGCGGCGTGCTGGTGTTTGCCCACGTGCGTCCGCCGGAACAGCGGTGGTTCTCCTTTGCCTGCCTGGAGGACTTGGCTGCCGCCGCCCGGGTCCTGGATCAGCCCAGGCCGGACGCCGCCCTGCTGTGGTGGGAGGGGCGGTGGTGGCTTTCTCTGCCCGCCGGGGCGGAGCAGACTGCCGTACGGCTTTCTGAGTTCGGCCGCAGCGAGGCCGGGCGGCCCCATCTGGAAGCCAGTCTGGCAGAGCACGGGCGTATGGTCTTTCCTGCCGATGCTCTGGCCGGGGTGCTGACCTACTTTCCCGTCTGAGCTATTGACAGCTGTGGTATAATATCAACAGTTGCCGCACAGTGCGCGGCAGGATACCATCGTATCCAGGCGTTTTGCGGGCAAAACGCCTGCTGTTGATGTTACACCATGGCCAAAACCGGCTGCGCCGGTTTTCCGCCGCTCTGCGGCGTACAAGGCGGAATGGCTTGTGGCCATGGTATAATATACTCTCAAGAGATCTGTCCCGGTTGGGAGGTGGCGGAATGGAGAGCAAGGGCGTCAAAATCGTGGCCAAGAACAGTAAGGCCTACCACGACTATTTTATTGAGGATAAGTACGAGGCAGGCATTGAGCTGGCAGGCACCGAGGTCAAATCCATCCGCCAGGGCCACGTCAACCTGAAGGACTCCTTCTGCATTGTCAAGGATGGCGAGATGCACGTCCATGGGATGCACATCAGTCCCTATGAGAAGGGAAACATCTTCAACAAGGACCCGTTGCGGCCCCGCCGTCTGCTGATGCACAAGCGGGAGATCCTGCGGCTCTTTGCCAAGGTCAAGCAGGACGGATACGCGCTGGTTCCCCTGTCCATCTATTTCCGAGGCCCCCGGGTCAAGCTGGAGGTGGGCCTGGCCAAGGGCAAAAAGCTCTATGACAAGCGGGATTCCGCCGCTGCCAGGGACGCCAAGCGGGAGATGGACCGCACCATGAAATCACACCGCCGCGGCGGTTATTGACAAGGGGGGCACAGCCCCCGAAGAAAGGAAGGAAAACCAAATGGCTCAGAATCCCATTGTGACCTTTGAAATGGAAAACGGCGGCAAGATGGTGGCCGAGCTCTACCCCGATGTGGCTCCCAACTCCGTCAACAACTTTATCAGCCTGGTGAAGTCCGGCTTCTATAACGGCCTGATCTTCCACCGTGTGATCCCCGGCTTCATGATCCAGGGCGGCTGCCCCCAGGGCACCGGTATGGGTGGCCCCGGCTACTCCATTAAGGGTGAGTTTGCCCACAACGGCGTGAAGAACGACCTGAAGCATGACCGGGGCGTGCTGTCCATGGCCCGTGCCATGCATCCCAATTCCGCCGGCAGCCAGTTCTTCATTATGGTGGAGAAGGCTCCCCACCTGGACGGCGAGTACGCCGCCTTCGGCAAGGTGATCGAGGGCATGGACGTGGCCGATGCCATTGTCAATGTGAAGCGGGACCGGATGGACCGCCCCTACGAGGATCAGCGGATGAAGTCCGTCACCGTGGAGACCTTCGGTGTGGACTATCCCGCGCCGGAGAAGTGCTGAGTCTGACCGGCTGCCAGTAAAGTGTTACCTGTCGCGGCGCGGCTTGACCGCGCCGCTCCATGGGGGCGTACTGGTTTCGACGGGGACGTAGAGGCGGGAATAGCGGGCGGATGTGCCTGACATCCTTAAAACGGGCAACTTATAAATTAAAGAACAACGATAACGTTGAGCTTGTCGCGGCTTAAGCCGTGACCGTCCCGTCCGGAAGGACCACGAGCCGGAACGGGGCGTCGTTTAGTGGTGCACGTGTGTGCGCAAAGCTTTGAGCGCACCATGAACAATGAAGCTACCAAGCCCTGAAGTTTGACGGCCTACGTCAGGGTGCGGGAATGTAAATGACCGTCTGCGCCCGGAGAAGTTCCCGTTGAAGCGTTTTCGGACGGGGGTTCGACTCCCCCCGCCTCCACCAAAAGACAAGCCCTGTATCCGAAAAGGATACAGGGTTTTTTCTTACTCTTGCAACGGAAAGGGCGATTCCTGTTTAGTGTGTGCGTTTCCTGTTTCGGTAATGCAAAACCGGAATTTAACACACAAATTGCACACGGCGTTACACACGGATTTACCGGCGGGCGGTCTCCAACAGTACCTTGATGCGGGCCACGCGGTCCATCATGTGCGAGTGCTCCCAGTCCCAAACCGCCTGCATTCCGGAAGGGACTTCTTTTCCCTCTGCTTTCTGCGCCTGGATCAGGCGTACAGCCTGTTCGTGCAGAGTATCAACGTGGGCCAGCTCCTGAGCGCTCATAGTGGCGTACATAGAGGACAGGCGGTCGTCCATGCCCTTGTACTGGGTGGCCTTCTTTGCGTAGTGCTCGGCGCCGTCCAGCTCCTCGCGGATGTCCTCAACAATTTCGGCAATCATTTTCATTGTTTTTCACCCTTTGATATAGCGATAGAGTTTTTCCAGGTCGGACCGGTCAACGGTCATGTCTCCGATCAACGGAATGCTGATAGTCTGCTTTTCGCCGTTGGCAAACTGAGGCGCAACGGCCTGGTACAGCTTGTCGATATCCACGTTGCCGTCGGCGTCGATCACGTCCAGAACGGCGACCGCAGGATGCTCCCGGTACTTCTCCATCAGACCGACCACGTTGTTGGCGGCCAGAGCCGTGTATACCCCCAGACCCAGCTTTTTGATGCCGGTGAGATGGGGCAAAACGTCGGTGTCGATGTATCTGACCAGGCCAGTTTTGACCTGCTGCATAGTAACCATAAATACCTCCTGATTTTTTAAAAGGGGAAGGGCGTCAACCCTTCCCCTTTTTGCGTGTCCGGGCCTTCTTAGTGGTCGTAGGTTCCTCTGCTGTCAGGGCAAATGCCGAGACAGGAACAGCCCTTCAGGCGGCGGGCGTGGTAGCAGCGGCAGCGGGAGTAATGGTTACATTACCCCAGCCGGGACAGACGGCGGTATTGGGCACCACAGTCTTGGTGATTGCGGCCAGCTGGCCCTGCATACAGGTCACAGTGCCATTGATGGTGGCATTAAAGACCGCCTGCTGCGCGATCTGAGCCTGGAGAGCATTGATCTGCGCGGTGTAGTCCTTCACCACGTCGGTCAGCTTCTGGTCAACGTAGACCTGGGACTCCAGCAGGCCAATGCGGGCGTCCTTGGAGGCGATCTCCTGGGTCAGGTTCAGCTCGTAGCGGCTCACGACGGCCTCACCGCCATTGCGGCAGCTGCCGGTGAGGCCGCTCAGCAGGCCACAGCCGCCCATAGCGTTCAGGACGCCCAGGGACAGACCAGCGATACCGGTGCCAAGGCCAGCACCAGCAACGCCCTTGCTTGCAAATTCAGCCATTTTTCATATCTCCTTTCATAAAAATAGGAGGGCACAGCGTTGACGCCTTGCGTCCTCGCCGGTGCATTGACCGGCTCTCTCTGTGTCCTCCTTATGGACATATTCTAAACTTTATATTTTGTTTTGAACTGACAACAAAAACGATTAAATAGGATGGGAAAAGCATAAAAAAAGGACACCCTGTTAAAGGGCGTCCTGAATTTTTCGGATGGCTCTGGAGAAAAGCCGCTGTGATGTTTTTTCGGTAATGTTCATCCGGTCCGCAATCTCGTTGTGTGAAAGATCATCAAATATTTTGAGGGTAAGCACCTGGCGTTCTCGGGGCTTTAAAACAGTCCCGTTGATGGCATCCATCAGGCGCTTTTGACTGGTGATAGACTCAACCCGGCGGCGTTCCTCAATGTGGCGGCTGCTCATATTACAGAGGCTTGTGGCAGGTGGGGCAGGTTTTGCCGCCTTTGCTGCCGCCGACAATGGTCTTTTTGGTTTTCTTGGTCGTTTTGATGTTTGTAATTTTCTGAGTCGCCATTATTCAAGGCCCCCATTCTGCGTATAGCTGGAGTATTCGCCGGACTGGAAAACGTTATTCCCGCTGCCTTCCCCGGTATCTTGCTCAATGGTGGTTGTTTCAGTTGTGGTTGTGGTTTCTTCGACAACCACACCGGCGTCCAAAATTTTGTGGATAGAATCCACTTCACCGCGCAGAGCGGAAATATCACCGCCCTGGCGCTGGATCACGGTGCCCTGATAGATACAAACAAAAAGGCACACGGCGGAGATCACAATGGAGATTATGGAGACCGGGCGGAGACGCCGCGCCGCTGCTGCGGCTGCCTGGACATCTTCACGGGCGCTCTCCCACATCTTCAGGACCAGCTTTAAAAGGCCCTGGCTCATGTGTAGTCCTTCGCGCTCGGCTTCGTCAATGATCTTCTTTGCATCGTCCATTTAACTCATCCTCTCTAAAATCTTTTGGAGCGCTGCGTTAATAACCTGCCGGTCTTCCATGCGGCTTTCCAGATTCCCGACACGATTAAACAGGGTCTTGATCTGCTCGGAGTGGCTGGCATGGATTCCGGCGGCGTCTCGCTGCCAGTCTGCGATATTGTCCAGCTTTCGGCTCATGTCAGTGGTCGTGGCAATCAGTTGGTCAATTTTGCTGTCCTGCTGCGGGTCCGGTTTTGTGTCGCGGCCAATGCCGTAAAAGAGGGACACGGCGGAGACTCCCACGGCAATAACCGATACAATGATGGAGTAATCCATTTAATACCTCCGATCTGCTATGTTGACTTTTAGGCTCAAAATATTATAAAATAATAATTTTAGCTTTTCAATAGAGAATCGAAAAATAGGTAAAGAAAACCGCCCTGAAAAGGGCGGTTTATTATTTCTCTCAGCTCTTTTTGCTGATGTCCATATTGCACTCAATCCCTGGCCGCTGCTTCTGCATGGACTCAAAGGCAGAGATAGCGGCACGGCGCTCGGTGCCGGGGTACTTGGTTTCCTGCTCGGTCTCCTCGTGGCCGTAGAACTTCGTGCATCTCGTCATACTCGGCGTTGATGGCCTGTATGGTGGCGGTGTCTCCGCCAACGTCGGGATGATGAATGGAAGCAAGGCGGCGATACTCACGCTTCAGCTCGTCCATGGTCTTGCAGTTCACAAAGTATTTCATGGTGTTACCTCCTGTTGTTGGTTTTATGGGCCGGTTCCGTTTCGCACGACCGGCCAGAGCGGCTAGGGTTAGGGGTTGACGCCCTGAGACTTGATCTGAGCCTCCAGAGTATCCTGCGCGTCTCTGTACAACCGGCGGATGCCGGATGCGTTGGAGATGCGGTTTATTTGCTCGGGCTTGCTCCAGTGTATCGCGCGAGCTTTGACCGCGCGGAGAATGAGGCGGGCTTCCTCGGGGCTGACTTCCAGGGTGATAATCTCTCTCATGGTGATACCTCCTATCAGATGGCGACAATGCCGATGATCCGGGAGCAAATCAGTCCGGCGTCCTCAAAGGCCTTTCGGGCCAGAGCGGCGGACGTGGTGCGGATGGACCAGTCAATGGAAGGGTGGCCCACGGTCTCCTCATAGACTACCAGGTATTCGCGCTCCTCAGCGGGAACGGCAGGCTTGCGGGTGTTGCGGCGGCGGGACAGGTTAAACAGGTTTTTCATGGTGATCCCTCCTTGATTTTTGTTATGGGGTGCGGCGTTTCAGGCACACCGCCCAGGGCCTTGATTAGAACGCGTAAGCACACTCGATAATTGCCCAGGCTTCTACATACTCGTCGCTAGGCTCTTCACCCTGGTAGTAGTAGCAGTAAGGAACGTGGGAAACTTCGCCGTTTGCGGCCTGGTCTGCTTCGTGGATCTTGTGAAGCAGCTCCATTTTAGTTCCGGTGATAACGTCGCCGCTGATCTCCTCGCGGATACTGTAAATGAACTCAGGGCTGATGGACTCGAAGATATCGCACGCTTCGCGGTAGCTGCTGTACATTTTCATTGTGATTCCTCCTTGCGGTTTGGCTTTGTTGTGGCTATATCATA
>NZ_NFIL01000055.1:0-11783 GCF_002161755.1 Flavonifractor sp. An4
CGGGCCAGCGCCCGGGCCATCCGGTCGATGAGGGCGTCATCCGGCTGGAGCTTGTCCCACTCCTCCACGGCCCCCATCCGGTCCTCCCCTCTTGGGTAGTAGTCCCAGAAGGCCTCAAATCGCTCCGGCTTCCAGGTGGGAACCGACTTGAGCCTACGCTGCCGTTTTTTCCGCTGGGGCCCGTCCCCCTCTGGGGGACTATGGGGGTTTATTAAGTCTTTATTTGATATATCTTTATTTAATTGCGTCGGATTTTCCGACGACGGTTTTTCCAATGTTGGTTCAACCGTCGTCGGTTTTCCCGACAATGGCTCAGCCTGGTCCCGGATGTTGTAGATCACGCCGGTGAACTTGCCGCCCTCTCCATGGGAGCGGGTGCGGATCAGATAGCCTGCCTGCTCCATCTCCCCCAGAGCGGAGCGGATGGCATCCCGGCCGCAGCCGGCCACTGTGGCCAGCCCGGCCACGCTGTAGTCCCAGTCCTCCGGCAGGGAGAGAATGATGGCAAACAGCCCTTTGGTCTTGAGGGACAGTCCGGTATCCCGCAGAATGCCATTGGGCAGGACGGTGTACCCGCCGCTGCGCTGGACACGAATCACGCCGTCAGCCATTTCTCATCACCTCCCCTTGTAAAATCCGGCCATTTGTGGTATCATAATAGTGGTTTTCATGCACGAAACCATCGTTTGGCCTCTCTGTCTGCGCCCACAGACAGGGGGGCCTCTCTTTTTGCCTGTTCCGCATCTCAGACCACCTTCTGCCCCGGCACATAGGTAAAGCGGCGGTATGTAGGCTCGGCCTTCGGCTGCACATGGACCCGACATTTCGCCAGATGGGCCTCCACATCCCGCTCGTCAAAGCGGACAATATGGGGACTGGGCCGGAAATAGGGCAGGTCTCCCGTCTGCATCAGCCTGTCCACCGTGCGGATGCTGCACCCCAGGCGCTGCGCTACTTCCTGCTTGGTCAATAACGTCATATCAATCTCTCCTTTCGTCAGCCCTGCTTTGCATAGCGGACAGCCATAGCCGCCTCTACGATCTGGCCCAGCTCCTCCACGATGCTGTCAAAGGTAGGGCGCTCATCGTTATCGATGATACCGTCCTTTCCGATTCGCAGCAGTTCCCGGTCCCGGTGGGCATCCACAAACCCATAGACCCGGTCCAGCAATTCCATGATGGCCTCCGGAAGCCGCAGCTCCTGCACATCCGGCACGATGGACCGCGCCATCTCCGCGCTGGCCCTAATATGCTGAATACCCAGCAACTGGCTGTCATACGCAATAACCATCAGATCTACCACCTCAGGCGGCGGAATGCGTTGGCCTGTCTCATAGGCCCGGATGCTGCTGTCTGAGATACCCAATTTCTCCGCAGCCGCTTCCTGGGTCAACCCTTTTGCTTCACGGGCGATTTTGTATATATTCCGCTTGTTCTGCGGCATGGTTATCTCCTCCTAATTGGGTTAAAATGGTTATCAGAATCAACTGGCGTCCCGCTCGATCTCATCGGGAGATCCACGGCCCATAAGGGTGTCCAAAGATACCTGGAACAAGTCCGCCAGCATGAGCGCCGTGGCCAGGCCCGGAAGCCGGGCGCCATTTTCCCACTGACAAACAGCGCCCCTGGTCACATGGATCGCGTCGGCCACATCCTGCTGTGTCATCCCCCGGGATTCCCGCAATTCTTTGAGGATCACCTTTTCTCCCCCTTTCAGGTTGTCCTTTTTCTGGTTATGTGCTATGATTCACAATAGGTAAACATTAGCCGCAGATATCCGTACCAAATATAAGCGCCAGCCACAACACACCGATGAACACCAGCCAAAGGAGATATAATTTAAATCCCTTGGGATTGACGTATTTATAGGTCGGAATACAGATCCCGTACAGAACAGCAAGAAGAGATACGCAGAATATTTGTGTTCCATTCATCATATCTCACCGTCTTTCTCTGCTTTTACTTGTGGTGTCACTGTTCCGGTCCTGAGGTCACTCCCATCACATTTGTGATAAAGGGCGGCAAAATAATGCACCGCCGTCCGATACGGCTGCTCAGCTCATTTTCCATTTGGGTGGTGTGATTACCTGTTAAATATCTATTGCTGAACAGAAGCAAAGCAGTATCGCTGTCATCAATGCCCTGGATATGCCTAAACTCTACTGTTTTGCCGTTCTCCAGTTCTACTACAACTTTCATGTCTGTTTCCCTTTTCTGTTTACTGTTTGTTTACTCTGAGACAATCATAATTCTTCAATTTCAGATTGTCAACCGGTTTTCGTCATTTTCAGATTATTCGTCTTATATTACAGATTCTTTTTATAGAGGAGCGATGCCCCTTGGATGTCAAAGGATTTGTGCAAAACATCAAACTTTATTGTGATAGGAAAGGTGTTAAACCTACCGTAGCCTGCAAAGAAAGCGGCGCTGGAAAAGATCTGATAAATCAGATCGAGCGACGGGGCAGTATGCCATCAATCGAGAAAGTCCAAATGCTGGCTGAGTATCTTGGCGTCACCACCAGCGACTTGCTGGGCGAAAAAAAAGAGCCCACCGTACAAGACGATGGACTCTCTGAGGGGGAGCAGGCACTTATGGCGCTGTTCCGGCAGCTGACGCCGGATCAGCAGGAGATGGTGCTCCGCATGGTTCAGGCTGCCGCAGACAAGCTGTGACTGCCTCCATGGCGGCAACCAGCACAGCCGCCGGATCTTTACTTTTCCGGATGATCGACAATAGCCTGAGTTCATTTTCGCTCATAAGCACTGCCCCCTTTATCGCCATTGTAGAACATACGTTTGATTATAGCAATACACCGAAGGAATTTTCTTAAATTCGTCTGAGTTGCCTCTCATATGCTCTTATACGTATTGAGTCGACATTTTTCAACAAGTATCAAGTGGCAAAATAAAAGGGTCCTCTACTCATGGGTGAAGCAGGCCTGTTTGTTGTACGTTCTGGTACACCTAGCAGGAAAATCTATTGAAAAATATTTTATCGCCAAGTCAGGCACTAAAGGAGATGGACGTTATGCCTACAAAAGATTTAGAGGACTACCGCCGCTTTACAAAACCCGCGGAGCTGCACAAAGCCGTTAATACACTGCGGGGCCTGGTGGCAGGCATCAACTCCGATATGGAGGTCGGCTCTAAGGAGGTCACAGAGCTGGTCCATTGGTGTGAGATTCACGCTGAATTCCGTGACCGCCATCCTTTCTCTGAAATTCTGCCTGTGGTAGAACGGGCCACCGAGGATGGGGTGGTAACGGAAGAGGAAGCGAAGGATATTTTGTGGCTCTGCAATAACTTTGTAGACAACAACGCCTATTATGCTCCTCCATCCAGTTCCTGGCCGGAATGCTCCACGGCCTGCTGGCAGACGGCGAACTGAGCGACCAGGAGATCATGACCCTGAAAGCATGGATTGATGTCAATGAGTTCCTTGCCGGCACCTACCCCTTCGATGAGATCAACAGTCTGCTCCATGTGGTGCTGGAGGACAAAAAGATCACCCAGCAGGAGCGGGAAGCTCTGATGGCATTGTTTGGTGATGTGATCGACTTCACAACCTCCTACAATCTGTCCGAAAAGGACTTTTCCAAACTCCGGGAAACCTACAGCATTGGCGGCATCTGTGCTGTCTGCCCTGAGATCACCTTCCAGGATAAGTCCTTCTGCTTTACCGGAGAATTCTACAGGGCAAAACGCGCCGAGATTGCGGACACCGTTGTCCAGCTGGGCGGAAAGGTGCGTACTTCTGTATCCGCCAAGACCGACTATCTTGTGGTTGGTAATGCCGGAAATCCCTGCTGGGCTTATGCCTGCTATGGGCGTAAGATCGAGCAGGCAGTCAACCTCCGCAAAGAGGGTGCCGGGATCGTGATCGTCAATGAGACTGACTTCTGGGACGCAGTTGATGACATGGATATCCAAAACTAATTATGAGGAATGAGGAGATTACGATGAAGTGTCCTGCCTGCGGTACAAAGTACAAAGGCAAAAAAATGCCCTGGCTGCGGTCGGCATACTGATCCAAAGTTGGAGGCCAAGCGCAATACCCGCATTGCTTTGCTGGTCGTTATTCTGATTTTTGTTGCAATTCTGCTGTTTTACATATTCAGGTCGTTGGAATACTACAACGGAATTGTTGATATGATTAACAACGCATTGAATGGATGAGCATTGCAAAATAGTCTATCTGTCTCATAAAAACCGTGGGAGATGGGTACCGCTTGCGATTGAAAGGACATATCCAGCGGCATCACTACGATAACAACTGCAACGGTAGCACTTACATCCCTTCTACTATGCCAGAGTCCCTTGCTCAGTTTACCACGATAGGAAGTGTGCCAGGGGTTAATGGAATATAAAATAAGCCGCCCAGACGGGCGGCTTCTCAAAACGCCAAAAGTCGAACATTTGTATCACTTCATCTTTACGAAAGGAGGAAGTCATGCCAAAACGCAACCTTCCCGAATTTTATTATGACGAAAAGCGGCAACAATATCGCAAGCGGATCACGCTCCCCGACGGGCGCAAAAAGGACCTCTATGCCAAGGACAAAGCCACGCTCCGCAGGAAGGTAGCAGAGCTGCGCCGCGACATTGAGGAGTACGGCTATGACGCCGAAAACCCCACCTTGGCCGAGTACGCCATCCAGTGGTGCGCCAGGCGGCTTCCCGGCCTGTCTGAGGCCAGAAAAAGCGACTACAGAAACGCCATCAATAACCATATACTCCCCGGCCTGGATGGCAACAAGCGGCTGCGGGAGATCTCCACAGCGGACATAGATCTCTTTATGGCCAGCAAAGCAGATATCAGCAGCTCCCTGCACGGTAAGATCACCAGCACCCTCAAGCAGTTATTTGCCGCTGCCGTCCGGGAGGGAAAGCTGCGCACCTCTCCCGCCGAGCACGTTCGCGCCGGAGGGAAAAAGGCCATAGAAAAGACTCCCCTTTCCGAAGGACAGCAAGCCGCCCTCATCAAGGCTGTGGAAGGCACAGCAGCCTTTCCATTTGTCATGCTGGGATTGTATGCCGGTCTGCGGAAAGAGGAGATCCTGGGCCTCCAGTGGGACTGTGTGGCCCTCTCAGGCCCGGCGCCTCATCTCTCCGTGGAGCGCACCTGTACCCATGTGTCAAACAGCGCCGTCGTCACCTCCACGCTCAAAACCAAGGCGGCCAAGCGGAAAATCCCGCTGCCGCCGCCCCTGCTCCACTGCCTCCAGTCGTGGCGCATTCAAAACCCCTATGATTATGTGGTGCCCAACTCAGAGGGCGGCTCCCGCAGCCGCCAGTCCTTCCGCCGCCTGTGGGAGATCGTGGAGAACCGCACCGCCGGTATCAGCTACCGCTGGGACCGGGAGAAAGGCCACAATATGCCGGTGCAGCGGACCCTGGGGGAAAAGATCACCAACCATGCCATAGTCTGCTCCCTCGACTTCCACTGCACTCCGCACCAGCTCCGGCACACCTATATCACCAACCTGTGCGCTTCAGGTCTGGATATCAAAAAGATTCAGTACCTGGCCGGTCATGCCAATGTACAGATGACCCTCAACATTTATGCCCATGTTGTGGATAATCGTCCGGAAGATCTCTTTGACGATGTCTGTACGGCATTCCACTCCACCCAAAGTGTCCCCCCTGCCAGTACCCCCTAAAGCAAGAATACCCCCTTATTTTACCCCCAAACATCTGGCGGCCTGTGCGTATTCTGACATAGTATGTGCAAATACAAAAAAGCCTTGAACCATTGCGGCTCAAGGCTTTTCTGCTTGTTTACTTGGAACATCGCAACACTATAGATGCCACGGCCTTCGCCCGTTCGCAAGCGTCCAGTATATTATTTTACTCTCTGGGAGACAGTTCTCCGCTATGAGCCTCCAGAGCTTCGATGCGGTGATCTTGAGTCAGGATCTCCATCTGGCTTATAGCGATGGCATTGAGTTTTGTCAGCCGTTCGGCCTGAGACATCCCCTCATTGATGAACACCGCATTCAGGTTCTCCAGATTGGACAGGCAGACCAGCTGAGAGACATTGGCGTAGTCACGGATATTCCCTTTCAGATCGGGATGGCTGTCCCGCCACTGCTTTGCAGTCATGCCGAACAGAGCCATGTTCAACACATCGGCTTCACTGGCATACACCATGGAAACCTGCTTTGCGGAAAGCTCCGGCGGGATCAGGTTCTCCTTGATAGCGTCCGTGTGGATGCGGTAATTGATCTTGGCCAGATTTCGCTTGATGTCCCAGCCAAGCTGTTTCATTTCCTCGGCCTTGAGTCGTTCAAATTCCTTGATCAGATAGATTTTGAACTCAGGGCTGATCCACATACCGAACTCAAAGGCAATGTCTTTGTAGGCATATGTACCGCCATATCTTCCGGCCTTTGCCCGCAGTCCAATTGCATGCGTCTTTTCAACCCACTCTTTGACGCTGAGTTTGTAGCTGTTCAAACCAGCCTGACTTCTAATTGCGGCGAATTCGCCATAATTAAAATCCGGGTTGTGGATCTGTTCCCATATCCCAAGGAATTCAACCGTGTTTCTGTTCCGCAGCCAGTCGGAGATGAAAAAATCTCCGTCTTTCGCCCTGAGCATATCAGTCAGGGAGATATAATCCTTGTCATCAATGGTAGTGACCGCAATTTCTGTCCCATGGACGATCAATTTATTATTCACTCAGGAATCACCTCCATGAATAGCTGATTGCAACTGGATATGGTGCAACACCCCCCGGCAGCCTTCCTCCACATCCCGCCAGGTCGTGTCGAAATCGTCGGTGTACCACGGATCGGCTACCTCGCCGGGGCGGTCGGTAAAGTCCATCAGCAGGTGCATCTTGTCGGCAAAATCGCCGCCGCAGATCCGGTACATACTCCGCAGGTTGGCCCGATCCATGCCAATCAGAAGGTCGTACTTCTCGTAATCGCTGTTCAGAAGCTGCCGGGCTCGTTTGCCGGAACAGTCGATGCCATGCTCGGACAGCTTGCGGCGGGCTGGCGGATAGACCGGATTGCCGATCTCCTCGGTGCTGGTAGCTGCCGACTCGATTTGAATGCTCTGCTCCAGACCGGCTTTCTTCACCAGATCCTTCATGATGAACTCGGCCATCGGGCTTCTGCAAATATTGCCGTGGCAGAGAAAAAGTATCCTGATCATGCTCCGTACACTCTAACTCATTACTATCGCACTCAGTATAGCACGGAACCTCAGATTCGTCGAGTTGGATTTCCAGATGGGCGTCAGAATCGATTTTTCTCTGGAGTTCCACCTTTGACCAGCCGAAACGACCAGCGGCACGAAGATACCAGCGCCGCTCCTCCGGCTCCATGTCTGCTTCCAGAATGACTACATTCTGGGTCCAACTGATCTCCATGGCCAGCTTCAGCAACTCGGGGGTGTCCTCATACATCCGATAGAACTCCCGCATCCGGCGAAGGTTGCGCGGGGAGAAGCCGGAAACATCGGGGAAACGGCTGTGCAGATATTCAGCTGCGGCCACTGCCGCGCCTTTCTCCGGCCGGGAACAGACGATGCGGCCCAGTTCGCAGCAGAGTTGCATCTGGGGCATCTCGGCGGTCAGCGCAGCGTCCAGAGCCGCAAACATGGCGGAATAATCAATGTTTTTGCGGATGTTCATAGCTTCTCCTTTCCGGCAGAACCTGCCTTATTTTGAAACAGGCCAAAGAGAAGCACAGGAGGTCCCTCCTGCGTTTCTCTTTGGCCTGTTACACCACTTGTACCATCTGCTCCCAGAGCAGGATGAAGCGGTCGTCGATGATTTTGTTGTCGTGGTAATGTCCGAACAGCCAATAATAGAACCTGGCTCGCTCTTTGACTTCTTCCAGGAAGTCGGTCAGGTGGTCGTGAACATAGCCGCCATCTCCCAGTATGTCCACAATACTGCTGGGGGCACAGTGGGTGATCACATAGTCCGCCGCATATTGAATGCGCTCCAGACTGCGCCGGGCTTCCTCATACTCCGGCTTGCTGGGAAGCTCCTGCTTCCACCAGGACCGGTGGTTGACCCGGAAGCGGGCGCCCATTCTTCGGAGGGCCCAATACTGTTCCTCAAAATCCGGGGCTTTGGGATTCAGGATGCCGTCCTCGATATCATGGCTCCTGGCGCCGCCCATGGTAAAGAAGGAGTATCCTTGCAGGTCAAAGACCTGCCCGCGCATCAGGTGGATCACATGAGGCCGGATTCGCTGAATCTTTCCGCCGTTCCATTCCTCTGTCGGGTATTTTCTCAGCAGGTCGAAGTTTTCGTGGTTGCCGCTGATGAACAGTGTGGTAAAGGGCAGATCCTCCAGCCAGTCCAGGTTCCGCTCCTCCTTCTTGCCCCCGTCCCATACGCCACCAAAATCTCCGCAGATGATCATGTAGTCTTCCTTGGTCATTCCGGCCTGCTCGGGGAAGTGTTCGGGTGCGAACCGCTGGAAGTTGCCATGGGTATCGCCGGTTGCATAGATCATTTCGGTTCACCTTCTTTTGCTTATTATATCATATCCTGCTCCACCTGAACGCCGCCGCGGAGGAACACCGTGATTTTCTCCGCTGAGTTGACCTTGACCGTATCCACCAGCTGTCGGATGAGAGCTTCATCCCATTCGCTGATGTGGGTGGACGCCTGAGCCATCGCGGCAGCCGCATCTTCAATGCGCCGTACAGCCTGAGCGTTGCTCTGACGCTGTTCTTCGATCAGGGCTCGCTTTTCTTTCAGTACGGCAGCCCCATTCATGACAGCTCTCAGCTGGGCGGTGCAGGCGGTGGCATCCTCAGCTCGGGCGGATTCTGCCACCAGCTCACGGGTCTGGTCGTTCAGCTCGCCCAGCCGCCTTTCAATATCGGCAAGACTCATGCTCTCGCCGGGAACCGGAGCCAGCTCCATTTCCATGGCGGAGGTGATTTGTCGGATCAGCGTACTCTTTTGACTCATGACGGAGTTGATTGCGGCGAGGATTGCCTTCTGGAGCGGTTCCTCGTCCAGCGTTGGTGAGTTGTGGCAGTACTTGGTGCCGTAGTCCAACCGGCTGACACAGCGCCACACGATGCGCTTCCTGCCTTGCTTGGACCAGGTGCAGCGGCGGTACAGGGTGCCGCATTCGCCGCAGACAAGGCGCTCCGACAAGGCGTATTTGCTGGCATAGGATGTCATCCCCGTGGGGGCATTCTTTTTGGAAGGGCTTTTCCCGGCACTGCGCCGCGCCATCTCTGCCTGTACCGCATCGAAGGTTTTACGCTCCACGATGCCCTCGTGATGGTTCTGGACCAGATACATAGGGAACTGCCCCGTGTTGCGGATGACCTTGCGGCTGATGCAGTCGCTGATGTAGGTCTTCTGGAGAAGGACATCTCCGCAATACTTCTCATTGGTCAGGATGCTTCGGATCGCCGTAATCGTCCATTGGGAGCCACCGTTCACATTGGAGATCTGCTCCGCTTCCAGCCTGTCTTTGATCATCCGAAGGCTGGCTCCGCTCAAATACTGGTCATAGATCGAACGAACCACATCTGCTTGCTCCTGGATGATTTTCGGCTTGCCGTCCTCGCCTTTTTCATAGGCGTACAGCCGGTTATACTGTATGATTGTCTTTCCCTCGCGCATGGCCTGCCGCTTGCCCCAGCGGACATTGGCGCTGATGCTCTCGCTTTCCGCCTGGGCGAAGGCGCCGAGCATGGTGATGAGGATCTCGCTGTCGGCTTCCAGTGTGTTGATGTTCTCCTTTTCGAAGATGACCGCAATGCCCAATTCCCGCAGGGCCCGGATGTAATTCAGGCAGTCCACCGTATTTCTGGCGAAGCGGGAGATGGATTTGGTCAGGACGATGTCGATCTTCTTCTGCTTGCACAGCCGGATCATCTTCAGGAATTCGGGCCGCTTCCGAGCCGATGTCCCTGTGATGCCCTCATCAGCGAAGATCCCGGCCATGGTCCACTCCCGGTTGGTCATGATCTTGTCGGTGTACCAGCTTTGATTCCTGCGGATGGAGGGCAATTTCGCCCATAACCACCCTGTAGCCAAACGGCTGCTTCCGATTGCCCATCAGCGCACCGTCCTTTCTATGGTTTCGGACAGCTCCAGCCCGTTTTTCAGGCGGAAGCGGATTCGCTCATTGCTTTCCACGATGATTGTTTCAACGAGCTCACCGAACAGCTCTGCGTCAAAGCTGTCAAGGAAGTCCGGGCCATCATCCAAGATTTCCATCAGCTCTCTTGTTTGGGAGATGGTGTTGTCGCCATCGACGGCCAGAAGACGCTCCTTTTTCAGCTTTACAGCGCGGAACTGCTCGGTCAACTCATTGCTCTGGGCTATAAAAATGTCAGGATCAATGAGGCCCTGTTGTTTCAGTGTGGCCAACATTTGATTCTGACTGGTAAGATCGGATATTTGTTTGTTAAGTTCAATGACATCCAGGCTCCAGAGCATCCGGCGGTTGCGGATGGCTTGGAGCGAGGTGGTCATTCCCATGAGGATGGGTTCGCCATGGTGCTTGAGCTTATAGTATAGGCGGATGAAAGCATTTGTTATTTCATCTTCTGCAATTGGTGTAATGCCGCATTTGAGGCCATGTCTCTTTTTATCGTGTCCTATGCATACCCAGTATGTGATGCCGCGCACAACCTTGCGACGAAATAGTGACTGGCAGTCGCCGCATACTATTTTTTTCCGAAACGCATACGGACTGTTTTTCGTTAATGTAATCTTCTGAGCACGAGATTTCATCAAAGCATTTGCTTTCTCAAAATCTTCTTTTGGCACGATTCCTTCGTGTGTTCCGTATGCGTAGTAAGAAACCTTCTGTCCTCGGTTCAGCCGGCATTTATATGGAAGCGTATCTGTTGAGAAGTATTTTTGCCACACAGAATCGCCAATGTACTTTTCATTCGAGATAATATATCGAATAGCAGTTGAATCCCAAGCGACTTCACCAGATTTACACGGGATGCCTTCTTCTCGCAGGTCAGATGCTATCCGCTCTGTACTTTTGCCGGAAAGATACTCTTTGAATATCCGTTGTACGATAACAGCTTGTTCCTCCACAATGCGTATGGAATGATCCTGTAGAGTATATCCGTATGGCAAGTTTGCGGGTATATATGTTCCGGCCTGCATTCGTTTTTGAATGCCCCACCTCATATTGCCAGAGATGGATTCGCTCTCGGCCTGGGCGAAGGATGCGAAGAGCGCAGTCATCATTTCGCCGGACATCGTCGCAGTGTCAATGTTCTCTTTCTCGAAGCAGACGCCGACACCGAGCGATTTCAGCTCTCTGATGGTTTCCAGGCATTCCTTGGTATTGCGGGCAAAGCGGGAGATGGATTTTACCAGCACCCTGTCGATCAGCCCTCTGCGGCAATCTGCCAGGAGCCGCTGGAAGTCCTCACGCTTTTCAGCCGATGTCCCAGTGATACCCTCATCTGCGTATATGTCTACCATTCTCCAGTTTTCCTTGCTGGAGATCAGGTCGCTGTAGTGACGGTTCTGGGCGGCGAAGGAGTTGAGCTGGTCATCAGAGGCGGAGCTGACACGGGCGTATGCCGCAACCCGCAATTTGGCGTTTTGGGGCTTTTCGGTTGCCTCGATGGTGATGACCCGGTATTGCTTTTCTCGAAGTGCCATGCTGCCGTCGGTCATCAGCTTTTCCGCCATGTCAGTTCACCTCCTATTACAATATATTTACGGTTCAAGGCACGGCAGCCAGCCGTGTTTTTTTCCGCATCGTTGCCAAAGCTGTTAGAATGAGAGCGTCTTGGCCTGATGCTCACCTCCAAGGACC
>NZ_NFIL01000056.1:0-11197 GCF_002161755.1 Flavonifractor sp. An4
CTCTTTCAATTTGACCGGCGCTTGCGCGGCGGTTCTTTTCTCATACCCTTTTTTCGCCTTCTCCTGTGCCTGCAAATTTTTCTCATTTTCCTATTGATTTTTTATTTGCAGACTTTTCTGCCTCCATCCTATCATGTCCCGTGGTACAGAGGGTTACAGGGCCGGTGCCAATGTGGAGACAAGGGGTTACAAAGCGCAAAAAGAGGCGGCCAAAGGCCGCCCCTATTTTCCAACACAGAACCGCTCGAAGATGCGGGCGGTGATGTCCTCCCGGATGTTGGCTCCGGTGAGTTCGCCCAGGGCAGACAGGGCCTCCTCCACGTCGGTAAGGAGGGCGTCGGGGGTGATCCCCGCCTCCAGGCTCTCCTCCGCCCGGGCCACGCCCTCCAGAGCCCGCCGGGCGGCCTCCGCCTGCCGGGCGTTGGTGAGCAGTTCTCCAGCCCCTCCCACGCCCACCGTGGGGAAGAGTCCTTCCACCAGCTCTCCCAGCTTGTCCAGTCCCTGGCCGGTCTTGGCGGATACCGACACCACCGGTGGCATCTCCTCCACCCCCAGCACCGGCATGGGCTTGGAGGGCAGGTCGGCCTTGGTGCGCACCAGGATCACCGGCGCGTGGTCTCTGGCATCGGCCAGCAGGTCCCAATCCTCCTCCCCCAGGGCCGTGGAGCCGTCCCACAGCACCAGGGCCAGGGCGGCCTCCTCCAGAGCGGCACGGCTGCGCTCCACGCCGATGCGCTCCACGGTGTCCTCGGTCTCCCGGATGCCGGCGGTATCGATGAGCCGTAGGGTCACGCCCCCCAGCACGCACTTGGCCTCCACCGTGTCCCGGGTGGTGCCGGGGATGTCGGTGACGATGGCCCGGTCATAGCCCACCAGGGCGTTGAGCAGGGAGGACTTGCCCGCGTTGGGCCGCCCCACCAGCACGCAGGGCACGCCGCCGGCAATGTACTTGCCCCGCTGGTAGGTGGCCAGCAGGTCCTCCAGGGCGGTTCTGGCCCCGGTCAATCCGGCCTGGATGGTGTCCGCCCGGAAGGGGTCGATGTCCTCGTCGGGATAGTCCAGCACAGCGTGGAAGTGGGCCAGCAAGTCGGTAAGGCCGTCATAGATGGCCCCCACCCGGCGGCCCAGAGCGCCGGAGAGCTGACCGGCGGCCTGATGCACGGCGGCGGGGGTCTCGGCGTCAATGAGGTCGGCCACCGCCTCCGCCTGAGTCAGGTCCAGCCGCCCGTTGAGGAAGGCCCGGCGGGTAAACTCCCCCGGCCCCGCCTGCCGCACCCCCTGGGCAAAGAGGGCCTCCAGCCCCAGAGAGAGCACCGCCGGGGAGCCGTGGCACTGCACCTCCGCCGTGTCCTCCCCGGTATAGCTGTGGGGGCCGTGAGAGATGGTGGCCAGGGCCTGGTCGATGACCTCGCCCCCCGGCCCCAGCAGCTCCCCCAGCACCAGATGCCGGTCCTCATATGCCGTCAGAGGTTTGCCCCCCAGGGGCCGAAACACCGCAGAGACCGCGGCAATGGCCTCCGGCCCGCTGAGACGGAGGATGCCGATGGCGCTGGGAACGGCTGGTGTAGCGATGGCTGCGATGGTGTCGGACATGGTCTTTCCTTCCCGTCTCCCGCTGTGTGGAAACTTTGGCAATTCTGCCGTGGATTTTTCCCTTGACTACTTTTATGTCTACCGGAATATGCATAACGGTTGTTTTCCACCAGTGTGGACAAGTGTGGAAAACCCTGTGGATAATGTGGAAAACCCTGCGGGGCAACGCGCCTCCGCTTGCTTACCGTTTTTTTACATTGCATACCCGTCTGTATATGCCGTGTCAAAAGATTTTATGGTCCCATATTTTTTGTCAGGTTGTCAAAAAAATTGATTGGTTTTTGGGCAAGTCGGCACTTGCGCCGGGCAGGCGGGCATGATACCATTACCATATGGTAACCGTCTGCCGCGCATGGCCCCAGCCCTTGTGCGGCAGATCTTTTACGGTCTTTTTCCCACCAGACGGCGGGCCCGCTCCAGCAGCTTGGTGTATACCTCATCCATCTGCCATTCGTTGGTGATGGACAGCAGCTTGTCCGCCGGCAACCAGGCCACCCCTGTATTCTCCCCCTCCCGGTAATGGAGGGGGTCTGTCTCGTCTGCGGTCAACAGATAGGTGAGATTCAGGTGCTGATGGGAGGGTATCCACGCCCCCCGCTTCACATGGCCCCACACAGGCAGGATCTCCAGGGAGGCCAGCGCCGTGCTCAGGGGCCGGATGTGCTCCACCCCCGTCTCCTCCCGGGCCTCCCGCAGGGCCACCGACAGCAGGTCGGCTTCCCCGTCGGCATGGCCGCCGGTCCAGGCCCATACCTGATAGAGGTTGTGGTGAGCCATGAGCACCTTACTGGCGTCGGCGTTGACCACAAAGCCGGAGGCGGTAAAGTGGGCGATCCTGTTCTGCCGGGTCAGAAGGTCATCGGGGAACAAGCGCAGGTACTCCAGCATCATTTCCTTATCTCCAAGTTCCTGCTGATTTTGTGGCACATAGGCCGCTATCTCCTCCCGGTACATCACTTCACCCTCTCATAGGTCACATAGCGGAAGGCCAGGCCCTTGTGGTCCTGCCACTCTCCCTCCTCGGTCACCTGCCACGCCGGGTCGGCGTCCAGGTCGGGGAAGAAAGCATCGGCGGGCCAGGCCCTGTTGATCTTGGTGATATAGGCCTTGTCACAGTAGGGCAGCAGAGCCTTGTACACGCTTTCCCCGCCGATGACGAAGGCATCCGCCGGGGCCGCCTCCAACAGGCTGTCCACATCGGCAAAGACCTCCGCCCCCTCGGGGGCGAAGGCGGCATTGCGGGACAAAATCAAGTTGCGCCGGTTTTTCAGCGGCCGGCCGCCGGGGAAGGTGGACAGGGTCTTGCGGCCCAAAATCACGGCGTGGCCGGTGGTGAGGGCCTGGAACCGCTTCAGGTCGGCGGGGATGTAGCACAGCTGATCCCCGTCCTTGCCGATGGCCCAGTTCTGGTCCACCGCTGCAATGAGATTCATAACAGGCCCTCCTTACACCGCCACCGGGATAGGCTGGTCCAGGGTGTGGAACTGGTAGCCCTCCAGCTTGAAGCTGTCCTTGGTAAAGGCATAGAAGTTGGTGACGGAGGGGTCCATCCACAGCTTGGGGGCCTCATAGGGGGTGCGGGCGATGATCTCCTCCACCACCGGCACATGGCGGTCGTAGATGTGGGCGTCGGCAATGACGTGGACTAGCTCGCCAACCTCCAGGCCGGACACCTGGGCCATCATGTGGACCAGCGCGGCGTACTGCATCACGTTCCAGCCGTTGGCGGTGAGCATATCCTGGCTGCGCTGGTTGAGGATGGCGTTTAGGGTCTTGCCGCTGACGTTGAAGGTCATGGAGTAGGCGCAGGGATAGAGGGCCATCTCGTGGAGGTCGTGGTGGTTATAGAGGTTGGTCATGATCCGCCGGGAGGCCGGGTTGTGCTTCAGGTCATAGAGCACCCGGTCCACCTGGTCGAACATCCCCTCGGTGTACTGGTGCTTCACCCCCAGCTGATAGCCGTAGGCCTTGCCGATGGAGCCGTTTTCATCGGCCCAGGCGTCCCAGATATGGCTGTTCAGGTCGTGGATGTTGTTGGACTTCTTCTGCCAGATCCACAACAGCTCGTCCACCGCGCTCTTGAAGGCCATCTTCCGGATGGTCTGGACGGGAAACTCCTCCCGCAGGTCATAGCGGTTGACGATACAGAATTTCTTCACGGTGTGGGCGGGGGTACCGTCCTCCCACCGGGGACGCACCTCCTGGTCGGTGTCCCATACCCCGTGGGCCAGAATATCCTTGCAATTTTCAATAAACAGCTCGTCTGCTCTGCTCATCGCGTACCTCCCGTTTTTCTAAAACCTCGACTGATCTCAAAATCAAACATCAGGAGTGTGACCTCACCATGAAAGACGCCCCCGCCTCCGGCTCCGCCACCACAACCCACCATCTGCACCTGCACATCGGCCTGCGCAACCTGAAAACCGCCCTCTCCGCCGCTCTGTGCGCCCTGCTCTACTACTTCTTTCTCAGCGAGCGCAACCCCACCTTCGCCTGCATCGGCGCCATCTTCGGCATGGGAGCCAACATGGACCACTCCAAGCTCCACGGCGGCAACCGGCTCTTCGGCACCATCATCGGCGGCCTGCTGGGCATGGGACTGTTCCGCATCTATCTGATCTTCTACCCCGACGGGGAGAACCGGCTGCTGCTGGTGCCTCTACTCTTTGTGGGCGTCATCATCCTGATCCTGCTGGCCCAGACCTTCTGGGTTGGAGCGGTGCAGCCCGGCGGCGTGGTGCTGTGCATCGTCCTGTTCAACACCCCGGTGGACACCTATGTGTCCTACGCCCTGGACCGGATGTTTGACACCGGTATGGGCGTGGCCATGTCCCTGCTCATCAACTATCTTCTTCCCCGGGAGCGTCTGGAGCCCTGGGTGGAGAAGTTCAAGGCAAAGTTTCATCGCAACAAGTAACGGCAGGGCGGGAGGCCAGCCCCCGCCCCGCAGTCCCCGTTACGGCACAAGCTCACCCAACAGGCCTTCTCCATGAAGGCCTGTTATTTTTACGTCTTGTATCACATTGTGTAATCCCTGGCCGGAAACAAAGACCTCGGTATAGTTGGGGGCGTGGCCCCGCCACAGGCCGTCCTTCTCCTCTTCGAAGAGAACGGGCAGAGTCTGGCTCACCCAGCGCTCCAGCCAGGCCTGGTGGAGCCCACGGGCCACCTCACCCGCCCGGTGGGCCCGCTCCTCCTTCACCGCGTTGGAGCACTGGCCGGCCATGGCGGCGGCAGGGGTGCCGGAGCGGCGGGAGTAGGGGAAGATGTGCATGGCGGAGAAGGCGCACTTTTGCACAAAGTCCAGAGTCTGGACAAACTCCTCCTCGGTCTCGCCGGGGAAGCCCACAATGAGATCTGTGGTGATTCCGGGCCGGTCAAAGTATTCCCGTAGTAATCTGACGCTCTCATAATACCGCGCGGTATCATATTTCCGGTTCATCCGCTTCAAAACGCTGTCGCATCCCGACTGCATGGACAGGTGGAAGTGGGGGCACAGGTTGGGGATGGCGGCCCCCCGGCGGCAGAAATCGGCGGTGATGGTGCGGGGCTCCAGAGAGCCCAGCCGCGCCCGGCACTCCGGCGCGGCGGCGCACACCGCCTCGATCAGGTCCATCAGCTCCGGCTTGCCCTCCAGATCCCGGCCCCAAGAGGAGATCTCGATGCCGGTGAGCACCAGCTCTTTGTAGCCCTCCTCTGCCAGCTTGGCGGCCTGGGCGGCAGCCTCGGCAGCGGGCAGGGAGCGGATGGGGCCCCGGGCGTAGGGGATGATGCAGTAGGTGCAGAAGTTGACGCAGCCGTCCTCCACCTTCAGCATGGCCCGGGTGCGGCCCTCCAGGCCGCCGGCAGGCAGCCGCTCGAAAGTGCGGCGGCGGAGGGCGTCGTCCACGTCCACCACCTGGCCCCCGTCGGGGCTCAGGGCCTCCAGCCGGTCCAGAAAGCCCATGCGGTCGTTGGTGCCCATCACCAGGTCCACCTCCAGAGCCTCCACCGCCTCGGGGTCGGTCTGGGCGTAGCAGCCGCACACCGCCACAATGGCGTGGGGGGAGCGCTTGCGGGCCTGCCGGATCATCTGGCGGGACTTCTTGTCGCTCACCGCCGTGACGGTGCAGGTGTTGATGATATAGGCGTCGGCCTCCCCGTCAAAGGGCACCAGAGTGTGGCCCCGGCGGGTGAGTTCGGCCTCCATGGCCTGGGTCTCGTACTGGTTCACCTTACAGCCCAGGGTATAGATCGCTGTACGCATACGCTTTCCTCTCTTTACAGGCGTTTTCCTGTTGAAAAACCTCTGACTTGCCAGTATAATAAACAGGACAGAGTTTCGATATCCCCTATTATAATGCGTACTGAACAAAGTCACAAGCCTTGAAAACCAAGGTTTTCAAGGCCAAATGGCTTTGTTCAAGTGCAAGGGTTTTGGACGATCTGGTCCAAAAAACCTCGCACTTTCCGTTGGTGCGTTGAGACGCGCCAACGGAAATACGCATTGTAACAATGGCTGAATTTCAGAAAAACAGCCACTTTGAGCTGTTTTTATGAAATTGCGCGGCTACCTTCGCGCGAATAAACCGCATCGCGGTTTATTCAGCAGACATTATTATACGGAATTCCAGTTTGATTGCAAGGATAATATTCGTTCAGGAGGTGCCCCATGTCTGAATTCCAGGTTTCTCTGGCCTCCATCGAGGAGGTCCGCCAGTTTGTCAACGCCGCCACCCGCTCTCCCTGCGAGGTGGACATTCTGTCCGGCCGCTATGTGGTGGACGGTAAGTCCATCATGGGGCTGTTTTCTCTGGACCTGTCTCACCCGGTGACAGTCCGCCTCCACGGCAGCGACGGCGATCAGGCCGCCTTCCGTCAGGCGGTAGCCGCCTTTGTCAAGTAAAGGAAAACAAGCTGGGGCGCTGCTGTTGCAGCGCCCCAGCTGTTTTTAATCCTCGATATAGGCCCGGATACGAAGGGTGACTCCCAGCTCCTCCGTGATGGCCCGGCAGCGGTCGATCTCCGCCGGGGTCTTGTCCTTGTCCACGATGGTCATCACCACATGGGGCACATGGGCCTTGGCTTTCTTTGCAAAGTCCAGCATGGCCTCCCAGGCCTTGACCCCGTCCCTGGGCTGGGTGACGGCGCAGTACTCCTCCGCCGTGGAGCCGTTGAGGGAGATGGACACGGTGTCGATGCGGCCGGACAGCTCAGGGGTCACATCCCGGCCCAGGATCAGGTTGGCGTGGCCGTTGGTATTGATGCGGATGGGAGGCAGGTTGGGTACTTTCTCCTTCAGCTGGTCCACCAGCCACAGGATGTCGTCGGTGCGGTACATGGGCTCACCGAAGCCGCAGAACACCAGCTCCCGGTACTTGGAGTAGTCTCGGGCCAGCAGGTCGTCCAGGGCCTCCTGCCGGGTGGGCTCGTGGTCCAGCCACAGATCGTCAGCATAGATGGAGCCCTTATGGCCGTTGTGCCGCAGGCAGAACACGCACCGGCAGTCGCACCGGTTGGTCAGGTTCACATAGAGGGCGCCTTCGTACTCATAGGAAATGGTCTCCATAAAAATACCTCCTTACTCACAGGCCGAAAAACCGTTTTCCATTCTCCAGGGTAATCCGTAAAACTTCTTCTGTGGTCAATCCCTTCAGCTGGGCCACCGTCTGGGCCATCAGGGGGATGAGGGAGGAGTCGCACCGGCGGCCCCGGTAGGGCTCGGGGGCCATGTAGGGGGCGTCGGTCTCCAGCATAATCCGGTCCATGGGCAGCCAGCTTATCACCTCAGGGGCCCGGCGGGCGTTCTTGAAGGTGATGTTGCCGGTGAAGGAGAGCATCCACCCCTTGTCCACCAGCACCTTGGCGTCCTCAATGCTGCCGGCGTAGCAGTGGAACACACCCCGGGCGTTGGGATGGGCCTTTACAATGTCCACACAGTCCTTGTGGGCGTCCCGGTCGTGGACGATGGCGGGCAGGTCCAGCTCCTCCGCCAGGGAGAGCTGGGCGTCGAAGAAGTCCCGGGAGTTGGCCCGGTCCTCAGGGGTCTTGACCCAGTAGTAGTCCAGGCCGATCTCCCCCACCGCCACACATTTCCTGTGGGCGCACAGGGAGCGGATCTCATCCAGCTGGGACATAGTCACGCCCTCCAGGTTCTCCGGATGAAACCCGGCTGCAAAATAGAGATAGTCGTAGCGCTCCGCCAGGGCCATGGACTGCCGGGAGGACTCCAGGTCACAGCCGGGGCACACCACCAGGTCCACCCCCTTGTCCGGCAGCTGGGCCAGCAGGGCATCCCGGTCGGCGTCAAAGGCGTCGTCATAGTAATGGGCGTGGGTATCGAAGATCATAAAGGCCTCCTGTGGTCTTGTTTTTTTCATCATAATGTCTGCTGAATCAACCGCAACGCGGTTGATTGGCGCGGCAGGGCCGCGCAATTTCACAAAACGGCGTACTTCGCTGTTTTGTGAAATTGCGACATTGTGACAATGCGTATGTTCGCCGGAACGAAACACGTCCCGGCGAACGGCGCAAGGGGTTGGGGCAGTATCGCACAAGCCCCTTGCGCCGCAAAACCGAACGCCTTGGCCCTCTGTGCGTTCGGTTTTGCTCTGTACGCATTATCATACTCCCTTTTCCCACAGTTGACAAGGGGATCAGCCTGTGGTATACTGCCACCGAAATACGGGGATGAGGTCCGCCCGGGGCATTTGCCCGAACCGCCGTTTGGCTGATGACTTCTGCAATTTGTTGCAGGGGGCATTGGCTTTTTTGTTGCGCAAAAACGCAACAAAAAAGAGAGATGTGCCATTTCCTCGCCCCGTTGGGGCAACCGGAAATGATGCACAACCCTTCCTGTGCGGCAATGCCGCGCAGGAAGGGTGACGCCCTCTGGGAAGGATGATGTGTGTTATGTTGACAAGTTTAGGCTTTGTGCTGCTGCTGGGCCTGGCCCTGGGCACCCTGGCCGCCAGGCTGCGGCTGCCCTCCCTGGTGGGTATGCTGCTGGCGGGCATTCTGCTGGGGCCCTGCGTCCTCAATCTGCTCTCCCCCTCCCTGCTGGGGATTTCCGCCGACCTGCGGCAGCTGGCCCTGGTCATTATCCTCACCCGGGCCGGTCTGAGTCTGGATGTGGACGACCTGCGCCGGGCGGGGCGGCCCGCCATCCTCATGTGCTTCCTGCCCGCCGCCTTTGAGGTGCTGGGCATGGTGGTGCTGGCCCCCCGGCTGCTGGGGGTGAGCACCCTGGACGCCGCCATCATGGGCGCGGTGGTGGGGGCGGTCTCCCCCGCCGTCATTGTGCCCCGGATGCTCAAACTGATGGAGGAGGGCTACGGCACCGCCAAGGGCATTCCCCAGATGGTGCTGGCAGGGGCCTCGGTGGACGACGTGTTTGTCATCGTCCTCTTTACCTCCTTCACCGGCATGGCCCAGGGGGGCTCCTTCTCCCCCGCTGCCCTGGCCGGGGTGCCGGTGTCCATTGTACTGGGTGCGGCCTTCGGCCTGCTCATCGGCTTTGTGCTGGCCAGGTTCTTTGCCCGGTTCCATATGCGGGACTCGGTGAAGGTGGTCATTCTGCTCTCCCTGGCCTTCCTGCTGGTGGCTCTGGAGGATGCGGTGGAAGCCTGGGTGCCCTTCTCCGGCCTGCTGGCGGTGCTGGGGGCCGGTCTGGGCCTGCGGCGCTGGCGGCTGGTGGTGGCCCAGCGGCTCACCGCCAAGTTCGGCAAGCTGTGGGTGGGCGCTGAGATCATGCTCTTCGTGCTGGTGGGCGCCCAGGTGGACCTGAAGTACGCCGCAGCCGCCGGTCTGGCCGCCGTGGCCACGGTGCTGGGGGTACTGTGCTTCCGGGCCCTGGGCGTGCTGCTGTGCATGGCAGGCAGCCGCCTCAACAAAAAGGAGCGGGTCTTTGCGGTGCTGGCCTATCTGCCCAAGGCCACCGTTCAGGCCGCCATCGGCGGCGTGCCTCTGGCCATGGGCCTGGGGTGCGGGCAGATCGTGCTCACCGTGGCGGTCATTGCCATCCTGGTCACCGCCCCTCTGGGCGCTTTCGCCATCGACTTCACCTACAAACGGCTGCTCTCCAAAGACAAGTAGGGGCGACCTTTATGGTCGCCCGCAAAAAACCGCCTGCCAAATGGCAGGCGGTTTTTTCAGGGCTTCTTGCCCAGCTTGTGCTTGGTGCCGTCGGGCTCCACAATATAGGTGTTCTCCAGCTGGGCCACCAGATTGTTCCGGTAGGCGGCAATGTACTCCTGCCGCAGCAGGTCCCGCTCCACCATCTCTTCGGGGGTCAGGCCCTCCTCGCTCTTGGCCTTCTTGGCCAGCTCGTTGATACGGGCAATCTTTTTGTCATCCATTATACATATCGCTCCAATAAAATCATAATTCGCCCCTTTTTGGACGGGCCGCCCACCTCTTTCAGGACACATTTGCCCAGGCCCCGGCAACTCATCACGTCTCCCGCCGCCACGGGGCGGTCGGGCTTGAGGCACTCCCGGTGGTTGAGCTGGAACTTTCCCGAGGCAATGAGATCGGCCGCCTTGCCCCGGGACAGGGAAAATCCGGAGGCAGCCACCGCGTCCAGCCGCAGGGAGCTGACGGTGTCCCGGATGGGCTTCACCTTCACCTCGGGGGGCTTCAGGTCGGCCAGCTCCATGGGGGCTGTCTTGAGGCGCACCCGGCCCGCCTGGTCCAGATTCATGGCCAGAAAGTCGGCCACGTCCTCCAGGGCCAGGATGTGGCACTCCCCGTCCCCCACCAGCAGGTCCCCGATCTTCTCCCGGTCCAGCCCCAGGCCCAGAATGGAGCCCAGAAAGTCCCGGTGGCTCAGAGTACCGCCCGACCAGGTACAGCGGACAGCCCTGATGGGGCAGTCGCTGTCCAGCCACACGTCCTCCTCCTGCCAGTCGGGGAGGAAGGCGCACACCGTCCGCTCCGCCCCCTCAAACCCGCCGTAGAACAGGTGCCGGGGATGGCCGCAGGCATTGAGCAGGTTTTCCACACTGGCCCGCTCCTGTGGGGATAAAAAGCCGGTATGGCCGGGCACCGACCGGGTACGGGCCAGCTCCAGCTTGTCCATGGCCCGGGCCAGCAGCAGCCGCTCCTCCCCGTCCCGGGCCAGCTTATTCAGCAGTTCGGTCTTGGTCATATCCTTCCTCCTGTTGTTCTCTACAGGATAACACAGTTTTTCTCCCCTGGCAACTGCCGCCGCCTTGACAGGAATGCTATACTGGTCATAACCATTACAAAAAGGGGGTGGGCGGATGCCCACATTCATTCTTCACCCGGAGCGGCTGGATCTGACCGGCCCCGACGGCACCGTGACCCACGGGGCGGATCAGGACTGGTTCCCCGATCTCTGGCAGCAGCGGGCGGGGTGCGGCCCCAACACCGCCGCCCTCATCTTCCACTATCTTGCCCAGCAGCGGCCCGAGTTTTCCCCATTGCGAACCAAAATGGGGAAAGACCGGGCGGGCTTTCTGGAGCATATGTGTCGGGTGTGGGAGTATATCACCCCCCGGAGCCACGGTCTCAACCGGCCGGAGTACATGGTGGAAGGCATGACGGACTACGGCGCTGCCGTAGTCCGTCATGCCTTCCACCATGTACTCCGGCCGGTTGAGAC
>NZ_NFIL01000057.1:0-10854 GCF_002161755.1 Flavonifractor sp. An4
GAAAAGTCTGCAAATAAAAAATCAATAGGAAAATGAGAAAAATTTGCAGGCACAGGAGAAGGCGAAAAAAGGGTATGAGAAAAGAACCGCCGCGCAAGCGCCGGTCAAATTGAAAGAGAATAAAAGTGGTCAATCAGCGTTTTCCAGAGAAGCCAAATGCTCCTTTACCCGGCCGTAGTAGATGCGCAGAAACTTGTTGGCCCCGGCTGTCATATAGACCAGGTACGGCTTGCCTTCTGAGCGTTTCTTGTCCATGAAGCGGTACACCGGGTCGTCTTCCGGTTGTGTTTTCAGCAGGCAGTCCATAACCAAGAACAGGGCGCGGCGTAGCTCCGGCGGCCCGCTTTTGGAAGTGTGGTTGCTTTTGGCCTCGTGGGCGCCGGACTGGTCAGCGCCCGGGTCAACACCGGCAAAGGCGGTAATGGCTCCCCGGTGTGTGAACCTGGTCACATCCCCAATCTCCGCCATGAGTTGGGGGCCGAGAGAATCGCCTACGCCGCGCATAGCCATAACAACGGGATATTCCGGGAGCTGGGCGGCCAGAGTACGCATTTCAGCCTTGAGCTGCTCCAGAGATTTGGAAACGGCGTTCAGCGCGTCAATGGCCTGTCGGATCATGGTTTTGGTCAAGGCGTCTTTTGGGAGCATGGCGATGAGATCCTGGGCGTCCGTGTAGATCTCCACGGCCCGGCTCTGGCTGAAGTTGTAGCCGTGGCGTTTACACCACTTGCGGTAGCGCTCGGAAAAGGCAGTGAGGCTCATAGCCCGCACACAGTCCACGTGCCAAAAGGCCATGGCAAAGTCCACCCATTTCTGGCTGCCATCCTCTCGGACAGGGCTGTCAAACAGGGCGTTAACACCGGGATAGGTCTGATCCAGGAGGGCGATGAGGTTGTTTTTCATCATCGTCTTGGTTTTGGAGTACAGACCTTGCTGCCGGTTCAGCGTTTTCAGCTGCATACGAATCGTGTCCATGGGTGTATGTTGGCGCAATTCCACCCAGTTGTCAAGCCCATAGCGGGCAATCTTCCTGGCGTCTGCCTTGTCTGTTTTCACTTTTCGCAGGGTGTTGTTTCCGTAGTCTTTAATGAGCTTAGGATTGACCGCGCTAACAAAGATGCCCTCCTCATGGAGAAAGCGGGCCACCGGCTCATAGTAGCGCCCGGTGTGCTCCATGACTACCCGCGTCTCACCGTCCAGGCTTTTCAAGTAGTCTGCCAGCTCCTTGAGTTCACTGCCGGTGTGACCAACAGAAAACGGCTTTGCCACCACTTCCCCAAAGGGACGGAGAACAGACACCGTGCTCTTTCCCTTGGAAACATCGATCCCTGCCACATTGTTCATGTACAACGCTCCTCGTCATGGATTTGTCTTTGGCGACCAGCCATTTCATCATTGCCGATCCAATCTATTTGATGACACGGGCGCACCAATGTGGCCAACAACCTGCATAAATCGAACGCTGCGAATGAGAGGCTGGCTGACGGACTTTTCTGCGGACGCTTTGGTCCTTGGAGGTGAGCATCAGGCCAAGACGCTCTCATTCTAACAGCTTTGGCAACGATGCGGAAAAAAACACGGCTGGCTGCCGTGCCTTGAACCGTAAATATATTGTAATAGGAGGTTACTGTTATGAAACACACGGTATTGCCTGCCCTGCTGCTGGCCCTTGCCCTGTGCGGCTGCGCGGCACAGACACCGCCCCCTGCATCCCCCTCTCCGGCGGCGGAGCCGCGCCCCCTGACCCAGGAGGAGATTGACCGGGTCAACGAGGCCTTCTCACCCCTGGTGGAGCAAGACGGCGTGACCTACGTTGCCCCGGTGAGCTGCTTCTTTACCTGTTATTATGACGATGTGAAAAATCTGGACTTTGCTGACTTTTTGTACTACTTCCCCGGCGACGGCACATTGAGCGCCGAAGATGAGGCGGAGTCCGATGCCCTGAAAGCCCTGCCCGGCTACCCCTGGGGGAATTCGCCGGGTTCCGTGCCCACCCACCGCATCCTCCGCGCTTCGGTGGACCAGGCCCTGGAGCGCTACGCCGGCATCACCTCCGCCGATCTGGACACCTCCGGCGTGCCCTATCTGGAGGAATACGACGCCTGGTATACCTTCACCAGCGATTTTGGCCCCGGCTGTTTCGTGTGCGCCGGAGGCCAGGTGGACGAGGCTGCCGGAACCGCTCTGCTGTGGACTGACGAGGGGGAGGACGGCTCCCGTATTGAACTGGCCCTGGGAAAGGACGGGGAGAACTGGCACATCCGGTCCCACCGGAATACTGCCTCCGACAAGCTGCTGGAGCTGCTGGCCGGGCTGGAGGGGGAGAATATCGGCTCTGTGAGCTGGTATGGACCCAACGATCCCCTGGAGGCGGAGCAGCTGGCCGACCTTATCCGGGCCGCGGCGGCCCACCCGGTGGACCATCCTGATCTCACCCTCAATGGCTCGGACACCGACATCATATGGACCCTGGATTGCTACCTGGCCCCAAAGGATCAGGGAGCCTACTCCGAGGATGATGCGCTCCATCTCCAGGTGGGGCTGGAGGAAAACGTGGTGGAGATCTTCGGCGGGAGCAATTTGCCCCGGAGCAAGGTCCACCTGGAGGATGAGTCCCTCTACCAGCTCATTCGCACCAGCTGTGATACCCCGGACGACATCGACCAGGAGGCCTACGCCGCCTGCCGGGAACTGACCGACGCCTACTACGATGCCCGACTGGCGCAGGTGGGCGGCGAAGGCGGCTTCGTGAGCTGGGAGCTGACCTGCTTCCGGGAGGAGGACCAGGCTTCTGCTCTGGATGCCAAGGCCTACACCATCGGTGCGGCCTTCCGCACCGATCCGCCCGAGCGGGCTCCCCAACTGCTGGCCGGGGGCGCCTATGTGGACAGCCAGTTGCGGGTCCACGGCCTGGACTGGCAGGCCACCTATCTGGTGACCATCGGCGGCCAGCCCACCGGAGTGCTCCGGCTGGGAGAGCCGACGGACGACGGCCCCCTGAGCCACTTTGACAGCGTGGAGGCTCTCCGGGCCGCCCTGTGGACGCCGGGAGAGGAATTGTAAACATTTCTTGAACCCCCTTGCAATTTTTCATACGAAGGATTATGATAGCGTTAGCACTCTGGATAATTGAGTGCTAACGCTATGTTTTTAAAAACACTTTCATATACAGGAGGCATTCATCGTGGAAAAGAAAGAATTTCAGGCGGAATCCAAGCGACTGCTGGACCTGATGATCAACTCCATCTATACCCACAAGGAGATCTTCCTGCGGGAGATCATCTCCAACGCCAGCGACGCCATGGACAAGCTGGCCTATAAGGCCCTCACCGACGACAAGGTGGGCCTGGACCGGTCAGAGCTGAAGATTACCCTCACCCCCGACCAGATCGCCCGTACCCTCACCATCAGCGACAACGGCATCGGTATGACCAAGGAGGAGCTGGAGCAGAACCTGGGCACCATCGCCCGCAGCGGCTCCCTCCAGTTTAAGCAGGAGATGGCCAAGCAGGAGAAGGCCGAGGGGGATACCACCGACATCATCGGTCAGTTCGGCGTGGGCTTCTATTCCGCCTTCATGGTGGCCGACCATGTTACCGTTACCAGCAAGGCCTACGGCGCCGGCCAGGCCTGGAAGTGGGAGTCTGACGGTACCGACGGCTACACCATCGAGCCCTGCGAGAAGGACAAGGTGGGTACCGACATCGTGCTCCACATCAAGGCCAACACCGACGACGACCACTACGACGAGTATCTGGAGCAGTACCGCATCGCCGATCTGGTGAAGAAGTACTCCGACTATATCCACTACCCCATCGTCATGCTCATGCACAAGTCCCGCCAGAAGCCTCGCCCGGAGGACGCCGGCGACGACTACAAGCCCGAGTGGGAGGACTATGATGAGTGGGAGACCCTCAACTCCATGGTGCCCTTGTGGCAGCGGCCCAAGAGCGAGGTCAAGCCCGAGGAATACAACCAGTTCTACAAGGAGAAGTACGGCGACTGGGAGGACCCCCTGAGCGTGATCCACGTCTCCGCCGAGGGTACCGTGGAGTACAAGGCTATGCTCTACATCCCCTCTCACGCCCCCTATGACTTCTACACCCGGGAATATGAGAAGGGCCTGCAGCTCTACTCCTCCGGCGTGCTCATCATGGACAAGTGCGCCGACCTGCTGCCCGAGCACTTCCGCTTCGTCAAGGGCGTGGTGGACTCCCAGGACTTCTCCCTGAACATTTCCCGCGAGATGCTCCAGCACACCCGCCAGCTGAAGGTCATTGCCAACAACCTGGAGAAGAAGATCAAGGCCGAGCTGCTCCGCCTCCAGAAGGAGGACCGGGAGAAGTACGAGACCTTCTGGAAGGCCTTCGGTCCCCAGATCAAGATGGGTGTGGTGGCCGACTACGGCGTCCACAAGGACCTGCTCAGCGACCTGCTGCTGTTCTGGTCCTCCAGGGAGGGCAAGCTGACCACCCTGGCCGAGTACAAGGAGCGGATGCCCGAGGACCAGCAGTACGTCTACTTTGCCTGCGGCGAGGATACCGCCAAGCTGGACAAGCTGCCCCAGGCCGAGCGCATCCGGGACAAGGGCTACGAGATCCTCTACCTCACCGCCGAGGCCGACCAGTTCGTGATCAACGTGCTGGGCGCGGTGGACGGCAAGGCCTTCAAGTCGGTGGACGACGACGACGCCCTGCCTGAGACCGACGAGGAGAAGGCCGCCCTGGAGCAGAAGGCGGAGGAGAACAAGCCGGTGCTGGACTTCCTGAAGGAGACCCTGGGGGGCGACATCCACGAAGCCCGCCTGTCCAAGATCCTGAAGAGCGGCGCCGTGTGCCTCACCACCGACGGCCCCATCACTCTGGAGATGGAGAAGTACTTCCAGCGGATGGACCCGGACAACGCCGACAACATGAAGGCCCAGCGGGTGCTGGAGCTCAACCCCGATTCGGACGCCTTTGCTGCCCTGAAGCGGGCGGTGGCCGAGGACAAGGACCTGGCCGCCAAGTACGCCCAGCTGCTGTATGCCCAGGCCCAGCTCATCGCCGGTCTGCCTCTGGCCGACCCCGCGGGCTACACCGAGCTGGTGTGCTCCCTGATGAAGTAATGAATCACAAAAGGCCCCGCTGCCGTTGGCAGCGGGGCCTTTTTGCATGGAATTGTAAACTTAGGGAGTAACTACGATCAGAATGCCGGGAATACCGCCGGCAACGCTGGCGCCCATCATAACAAAGTAGGTGCCGTTGGTGTAAATCAGGGTGGTGCCGCCGTCGTCATTGACGAAGCTGTCCATGTACCGGAAGCCGCTGGCCACCAGGGCGGCGGCATAGCGCTCGGCGAAGTCCTCGCCGTGACCGGCGTTCTTGATGCTGGTGTAGGAGTAGAAGAAGCCGCCGGAGTTGTCGGAGGGATCATAGGTGCTGTTCGTGGCGTAGGTGCCCATCACCAGACCGAAGTCAGGCACGCCGGCGAACCGGGAGTAGGACTGGTAACCGGAGCTGGCGGGCTTCTTCACGGTGACGGTGCAGGAAGCGCTCTTGCCGTTGGGGGTGGAGGCGGTGATGGTAACGGTACCGGGGGCCACGGCGGTGACGGTGCCGCTCCACACGGTGGCCACAGCGGTGTTGGAGGAGGTCCAGGTGATGTTCTTGTTGACGGCGTCGGCGGGCTGGACGGTGGCGGTGAGGGTGCCGGTCTTGCCCACGTCCAGGGTCATGGTAGTCTGGTTCAGGGTGACAGAGGAGACGGCCACGGGGGCGGCGGTAACGGTGACGGTGCAGGAGCCGCTGACGCCGTTGTCGGCCACGGCGGTGATGGTGGCGGTGCCCGCCTTATGGGCGGTGACGGTGCCGTTGCTGACGCTGGCCACGCTGGCGTCGGAGGAACTCCAGGTCAGGGACTTGACGGTGGCGTTGGAGGGGGCCATCTGCACGGAGATGGCGCCGGTCTTGCCGGCCTCCAGGCTCAGGCCGGTGAGGGTCAGGCCGGTCAGGTTCACATAGGTGAGGGAGATGTTCTGCCGCAGGGCGGGGTTGGCCATGCGGGAGACGATGGCGGCCACGGAGGAGCGGGTGATGGTGGTCTCAGGCTGGAAGGTGCCCTTGGAGTCGCTGCCGGTGAGGATGCCAGCCCGGTAGAGCAGGTAGATGTCGTTGTAGTTGTCGGAACCGGCGGCCACGTCGGGGATCATGCCGTCGTCCACGGTGTTCTTGGCCTCCAGGGCCTCGGCGGGCAGGGCACGGGCCAGGATGGCGGCAAACTGACGGCGGGTGGCCACGGCGTTGTAGTCGGTGAACTGGCCCTGGGAGATGATGCCGTTCTTCACGGCGTAGTCCACATAGACCTGGTACCAGGGATCACCCTGGACAAAGTTGGCGGCGCCGGTGTTGTAAATGCTGTGGAGACGGCAGGCCAGGGCAATGGTGGAGCCCACGGTGATGTTGCCGTCGGGGGAGAAGGCGGTGCCGCTGGTGCCCTTCATCAGGTCCATCTCATAGGCGGTCTTGACGTTGCTGGTGTACCAGGTGTCGGCGGGCACGTCGGTAAAAGTGCCGGTGGTGTAGGTGTTGACGGACTTGAAGTTGGACAGGCCGTCGTCGGCGGCCAGGGCGCCGGTGGTCAGCAGGGACACCGACAGGCCCAGAGCCAGGAACAGGGACAGAATGCGTTTTTTCATGGGAGAGAGCTCCTTTCAGTGAACGATAAACTTCATATCACAGACTTTTGATGATGGAATTGGCCGTGCTCAGGATGTTGTTCCACTGCTTGAGAACATAGGTGAATTGGTTCTGCCCCCGGATGATATCCATGTCAGTGCCGTTCTGGGAGATCTGTTCGTACATGGTAATGGTGGAATCCACATCGTCCAGCAGGGTGGTGGCAAGCTTTTTGACACTGGACCAGTAGGAGTTGTCGCCGCAGGCGGCGATGATATCGCTTACGGTGGTTCGGAAATCCTTCATGGCCACGTTGGCGGGAATGAAGTGGATGATGGCCGACATGATGACATCAGGGTCAAGAGGATTACTGGCGGCCTCATTGCCGGCGGCGGTCACCGCATTTTTGGCGACCTCCAGAGCGGCCATACCGTTGGTGAAGTAGTCGCTCATGGTTTTGCCGATCTCCATGGCCTCCTCCTTCTCCGGGTCCACCTTGGGCTCGGGCTCGGGGGTCTCGGGCTCCACCAGGCCGGGCACGGCCTTGTCGCCGGAGTAGCTGACAAACTCAATGGAGGCGGCCTGGGTCAGGGCGGTGGGGTCCACATCAAAGGTCATCTCCACCGCAAAGTCCTGATTGTTGCCCACGCTCTTGGAGCTGTAGTCGGTGGCCAGCAGCTTGCCGCCGGCGTCATACAGATTGATGCGGACGTAGAAGTACTGGGAGCCGCTGCCCACGCTGCCCTGAGCGGTGGCCTCCAGACGGGCCTTGCCGAACTGAAGCTTGCCGCTGGTGAAGGTGAAGTCATTCACCAGGAAGTTGGTGACCGTGCTGCCGGAGTGGTAGACAATGGTCATGGGACCGTAGTTGTGGTTCAGCTCAGGTACGGAGAAGTCCAGCTTGGTGGAGGCTTTAACGGTCACCCGGCAGTAGTCGTACCGGCCGTTTTCGGAGGTGGCGGTGATCCGGGCGGAGCCGGGCGCCACAGCGGTGACCTTGCCGCTGGAGTTGACGGTGGCCACGCTGGTGTCGGAGGACTCCCACTCCACGCTGTCGTCGGTGGCGTTGGCGGGATACACCGAGGCGCTGAGGTACTCGCTGTCCCCAACTTCCAGCGTCAGGCTGCTGGGGTCCACGGTGACGCTGGAGACCTTGATCTCAGGGGTGACGGTGACCTTGCAGGTGGCGGTCTTTCCGTTGTAGGTGGTGACGGTGATGGTGGCGGTGCCCTCCCGCTTGGCGGTGACGGTGCCGCCGCTGCTGACGGTGGCCACGCTGGTGTTGGAGGAGGACCAGGTGACGCTGTCATTGGTGGCGTCGCTGGGCTTCACCGTGGCGGTCAGGCGGCCGGTGGTGCCCTCCGCCAGACTCATGGTGGACTTGTTGAGGGAGACGCCGGTGACCTCCACGGGGGCGGGGGTGACGGTGACCTTGCAGGTGGCCTTGACCCCGTTGGCGGTGGTGGCGGTGATGGTGGCGGAACCCTTCTTCACGGCGGTGACCTTGCCGTTGTCCACAGTAGCCACGCTGGTGTTGGAGGACTTCCAGGTCACGTTGGTGACGGTGGCGTCAGCGGGGGAGGGGGTAACGGTAAGGGTGGAGGTCTTGCCCTCCTCCAGCGTCAGGCTGGTCTGGTTCATGGTCAGCTTGGTGGCGGGAACCACCTTCATGGTAACGGACTGCCGCAGCTGGGGCATGGCCATGCGGGAGACGATGGCGGCCACCGACGAGCGGGTGATGGTGGACTCGGGGACGAAGGTGCCCTTGGAGTCGCTGCCGGTGAGAATGCCCGCCCGGTAGAGGAGATAGATGTCGTCATAGTTGGCGGAACCGGCGGCCAGATCGGGAATGGTGCCGTCCTCCACCGTGTTTTTCTCCTCCAGAGCCTCCTCAGGCAGGGCCTTGGCCAGAATGGCGGCAAACTGCCGGCGGGTGGCCACCGCGTCATAGTTGGTAAACTGGCCCTGGGTAATGATGCCGTTTTTGAGGGCATAGTCCACATAGACCTGATACCAGGGGTTGCCCTGGATGAAGTTGGCGCCGCCGGTCTCATAGATGCTGTGGAGCCGGCAGGCCAGGGCAATGGCGGAGCCCACGGTAATGTTGCCGTCGGGGGAGAAGGCAACGGAGCTGGTGCCCTTCATCAGACCCAGCTCATAGGCGGTCTTGACGTTTTCCGTGTACCAGGTGCTGGCAGGCACATCGGTAAAAGTACCGGCGGTGTAGGCGGCGCTCTTCTGGAAGTTGGACAGACCCTTGCCTGCGGCCAGAGCAGTGGGACAGAGGGTCATCACCAGCCCCAGGGTCAGCGCCAGGGACAAGATGCGTTTTTTCATACAATCTCTTCCTCCTCTTCAGGGTGCGCTCAGGCCAAACAGGGCGGGGCGCCTCCTCGCCCTGCCCTGCTGGACCTTCTTTCCAATCACAACTATATACTCTTTTTTAAGGTAAAACAATTTGCTGGCTGCATAGTGTTTGTGGAAAGATATCCAGGGAGAAACAGAAAAAACCGCGCAAAGCAGTGGGTTTTTCTGCATTTTGCGCGGCTTGTATGAATTCAATTTTGGAAGATGTTCCGGCTGCTCAGAACTGGGAGAGGGCCTTCCACAGCTTCTTCTGATTGGGCAGCATCTGCCGGGGTGTGGTGCGCCTGGCATAGCGGCTGGCGATCTCCCGCTGCTTGTCGGGGGGGAGGAAGGGCAGCAGGGCCATGGCCCGCCCTTCAAAGGCAGACAGGGAAAAGGCCACGGTGTTGTCTTTGGGGACGGGATAGAAGAGCATCAGCTCCAGGGCCTGGACCGCCAGACGGCAGGCCTCCTCCGCCGGACAGGTCTCCAGCACGGCGGTCAGGGTGGTCAGGCGCTCTGTCATGGCGGCGTCAAACTCCTCCACCGCATAGGACACCCGGGGGTTGCCCTGGGCCCGGAAGAAATTGCCCATGACCTCGCCCACACTGGAGGCCTTGCTCTTCTTCAGCTTCTCGATGAAATCCCGGTAGCAGACCTCCAGGTCCTCCAGAGCCTGGGGGGCGGATACGGGGGTGTGTTCTTCCATGGGGATCCCTCCTTTTTTCCACATTATAGTCGCTGCCGGTGCAAAAAACAAGGTCCCGGCCATAGCCGGGACCTTGTTTCGTGCTTGGAAGGTTCAGCCCTGAGCAGCTACGAAGTCGCGGAACATCTGCTCGGCCTGATCGGCGTTCTCACCGATGAAGAAGAACACATAGCCGTCCTTGATCACGGTGCGGGCGTCCTGAACCTTGGGCAGGTGCTGGGACAGGTACCAGGAGAAGGTGTCCTCCTGGCTCTGACGGTAGGCCTCCAGGGCATCGGTGACCACCTTCTCATCGGCGTTCTCAGCCAGCTTGCCGATGATGACGGTGTCGGGGCTGGTGATCATGGGGAAGAAGGCCACGATCTGCTCAAACTGGTCCACGGGGATCTTGTAGGCATCGGAGAGCATATCCTCATAGGTGCGGGAGCCGAACATCTCGCTGTTCTCCATGATGGAGTAGGCCAGCTTGACCATGGGGTCGTTGTTGGGGGTGGTGATGTCCACGGCGCCAAAGCTCTCAGCGGTGGGGTCGGCCCAGGTGACGGTGAAGCCGTCCAGCAGGGCCAGTACGCTGGCCGGCACATAGGTTACGCCGGCGGTGACTTCAGCCTGGGCCTTCACCTGTTCATCATTCACCAGAATGGTGTTGTCGGCGAAGTGGACGGTGATCCGGTCCTGGCCGAAGGTAAACCAGGCCTCATTGCCCTCCTGGTCCCAGAACGCGTTGCCGTGGTCGGACTCGGCCACCAGGCGCAGGGGCAGCATGGAGTCGGAAGCGGCGGGGAGAGCGGCGGTGTCCAGCTTCTCTCCGTTCAAGGTGATGGCGGTGGAGTAGCCCACCTGGGCGGAAATGAGCACGGGGGTCTCCACAGCCAGGGCCGGGAGGGTCATGGAGCCGGCCAGAGTCAGGGCCAGCGCGGCGGCGCCGAATTTTTTCATCGGTAAGGTCCTCCTTGCAAGTTTGTTGTCACAAGGATAGACGGGACTTTTTCAAAAAGGTTCCCCAGAAGAGGAAAAATTTTATGGGGCTGTTGCAAAATGTGCAGCTCGTACAAAGACCCGTCATTCCGAGAAAAACGGCCGCCCACCGGGCGGCCGTTTTTCGTGGGAATCCGTCCCTTTTGCCGGGGAAACGGATTGCCA
>NZ_NFIL01000058.1:0-10783 GCF_002161755.1 Flavonifractor sp. An4
CTCTTTCAATTTGACCGGCGCTTGCGCGGCGGTTCTTTTCTCATACCCTTTTTTCGCCTTCTCCTGTGCCTGCAAATTTTTCTCATTTTCCTATTGATTTTTTATTTGCAGACTTTTCTTATTCCTGCTCTCTGGCCTGCTTTTTCTTCAGGTTGGTCAGGAAGTTGTCCATACGCGTCAGGGCCTCGGCAATATCCTTCATGGAGGTGGCGTAGCAGCAGCGGACGAAGCCCTCGCCGCCGGGGCCGAAGGCGGAACCGGCGATAACGGCCACCTTCTCCTCCATCAGGAAGCGCTCACAGAACTCATCGGAGCTCAGACCGGTGCCCCGGATGTCGGGGAACACATAGAAGGCCCCTCTGGGCTCAAAGCAGGGCAGGCCAATGCGGCGCAGACCCTCCACCAGATAGCGGCGGCGGCCGTCGTACTCGTCCCGCATATGCTCGATGTCGCCGTCGCCGTTGCGCATGGCCTCAATGGCGGCGTACTGGCTGACAGTGGGGGCGGACATGATTCCGAACTGGTGGAGTTTCAGCATCTGCTTGATGACCGGGGCGGGCCCGCAAACGTAACCCATCCGCCAGCCGGTCATGGCATGGCTCTTGGAGAAGCCGTTGACCACGATGGTGCGGTCGTACATATCAGGCAGGTTGGCCATGGAGACGTGGTGCTGGCCGTAGGTCAGCTCGGCGTAGATCTCGTCGGAGAGCACCATGATGTTGGTGCCCCGCAGCACCTCGGCAATGGCCTCCAGATCCTCCCGGCCCATGATGCCGCCGGTGGGGTTGGATGGGAAGGGCAGCACCAGCACTTTGGTACGGGGGGTAATGGCGGCCTTCAGCTGCTCGGGAGTGAGGCGGAACTCATTCTCCGCCTTCAGCTCCACATACACCGGGGTACCGCCGGCCATGGAAGCCAGAGGCCCGTAGCACACGAAAGAGGGCACAGGCACGATGACTTCGTCGCCGGGGTTAAGCAGGCAGCGCAGAGTCAGGTCAATGGCCTCGCTGCCGCCTACGGTGACCACGATCTGGTCGGCAAAATTGTAGTGCAGGTCGAACCGGCGGGCCAGATAGGCGGCAATCTCCCGCCGCAGCTCCGCCATACCGGCGTTGCCGGTATACTTGGTAAAGCCCTTCTCCAGGGAGTAGATGCCGGCGTCCCGGATGTGCCAGGGGGTAACGAAATCGGGCTCACCGATACCCAGGGAGATGGCGTCCTTCATCTCCTCCAGAATGTCAAAAAAGCGCCGGATGCCGGAGGGCTTCACATCCTGGATGCGCTTACACAGTATCTCGTCGTAGTTCATGAGAAAATCCACTCCTTCGGCTGCTTCTCCTGCTTTTCAAAGATCAGGTGCTTTTCCTTATATTTATGCAGGATAAAGTGAGTGGCGGTGCCGGTCACATCCTCCAGGGTGGACAGGCGCTCCCCCACGAACTGGGCTACTTCCTTCAGGGTGCGGCCGGAAATGATAACGGTCAGGTCAAAAGCGCCGCTCATCAGGTAGACGCTCTCCACCTCGTCGTACTGGTAGATCCGCTCGGCCACCCGGTCGAAGCCCTCGCCCCGCTGGGGGGTCACCTTGACCTCGATCAGGGCGGTAACCGCCTCCCGGTCGGTGCGGTCCCAGTCCACGATGGCCTTATAGCCCAGAATAATTTTTTCATCCTCGTACCGCTTGATCTCCGCCTTCACGTCCTCCACGGACATATCGGCCATAGATGCAAGCTGTTCGGGGGTCAGAGTGCAGTCTTGTTCCAAAAGCTGGAGCAATTTCATGGCTGTGCTCCCTCCTTCTTCTTATCAGCGATTCACACAGGTCTGTAGAAAGGCCTATTATATGATATTATATACGGACGGTTTCAGAAATACAAGAGTACAGATGGAAACTTCAAGGGCTGTCTGTCTTACATTTCCATGCAAAAAGACAGGCCCCAGGGCTTTTCAGCCCCGGGGCCTTATGCGCTTGGATTACAGCACTCCCTTGCGGACGTTGACCACAAAGTCCTGCACATTGGTGACGATGGTGCGTACCGACAGACTGCCCCGGTCCCGCAGCTTGTTCACCGCGAACTCGGAGATATCCACCGAGTAGAAGTACACCGGGCGCACCACTCCGTTCACCACCCGGTAGGAGGGGGTCATGTTGCCGGTGGCCACCGTATGGAGGGTGGAGGCCATACAGATCACGGTGGTGGCGTTCCTCACCAGCGCCCGCATGGCATCCTGGCCCTCATACACATTGCCATACACCTCGGGCAGGGGGCCGTCGTCCCGGACGGAGCCCACCAGTACGAAGGGCACGTTGTGGTTGACGCACTCGTAGATGATGCCGTCCTTCACCTTCCCGGAATGGATGAAGGCGGCGGTGGACCCCGCCAGCCGGACGGCGTTGATGGTATCGATATGGTTGTAGTGTCCGTTGGGCATACTCTTCTGGGTGTAGATGTCCTGACCCAGGGCAGTGCGGAGATAGCCCGCCTCCAGATCGTGGGTAGCCAATGCGTTGCCCGCCAGCAGGCCGTGGACATAGCCACCCCGCACCAGAGCGGCAAAGGCGTCCCGGGCGTCGTGGTCAAAGGCACAGGCGGGGCCCATGACCCACAAAATGCGCCCGTGGTCCTTCTCATGGCGGAGCAGTTCATAGATGGAGTCGTAATCCATGGAGTAGGCGGTCTCCCGGGAGCGGCCCTGACGGAAGGAGAAGGTCTCCTGCTCCCCTTTTTCCGTCTCAAAGCCATCGGCGTAGATATAGATGCCCTCCGAGGCATCCTCCGTCCGGCCTACTACCACCGGCTCGCCCTCTTTCAGGTTGCGGAACTCTACCACGGCAATCTTGCCATCCCGCAGGACGGCCACGCAGTCCATGCGGCTCTCCTCGGCCAGCAGCCACTCTCCGTTGACCTTGAAGTATTCCGGGAAAATACTGGTGGCGTGGTAGCCTTCGGGCGCCACACCGTCCCGGGGGGCGGGGTGGAAGGTTACGCTGGGGGCGTTCTGGAACATGGGCTGGGTAAAATCAGGGGCATGATACTCAGGCAGTACAAAGCTCATGGGAATCAGAACTCCTTTCCGTCGTTTTGTCACCTCCATTGTATCATGACGGCCCCAAATCCGCAATCTGTTCTTCAGAGATCCTTTTTCATCCGGTTTATTGCACTTTTTTCCAGTCTGGAGACCTGAGCCTGAGAGATGCCCACCTCGGCGGACACCTCCATCTGGGTCTTGCCCTCAAAAAAGCGCATCCGTAAAATCCGCTTCTCCCGGTCGGTGAGCCGCTCCATGGCCTCCTTCAGAGCAATGTGTTCCAGCCAGCTCTCGTCGGTGTTTTTGGAGTCCTTTACCTGGTCCATGACGCAGATGGTATCCCCGCCGTGTTCGTAGACCGGCTCGTAGAGGGACACCGGGTCCACGATGGCATCCAGAGCAAATACCACGTCCTCCCGCTTCAGTTCCAGCATCCTGGCGATCTCCTCCATGCTGGGCTCCCGCTGGTGCTCGTTCATGAATTTCTCTTTGGCCTGGAGCACCCGGTAGGCGGTGTCCCGCATGGACCGGGACACCCGGAGAGAGGAGTTGTCCCGGAGGTAGCGGCGGATTTCCCCAACAATCATCGGCATGATACTGCTATTAGGGAAAATTCTCTATGACTCCGCCCCATGCTTCAAAAAGGTGTAATAAATCTCCACTTTGGGTCCGTCCACCACAATGCGCTCCACGCAGTCCCGGATCACCGCCTGCCGCTCCTCCAGGGTGAGATTTGGCCAGCTGTCCTTGATGCCCGCCGCCTGCTCCCGCAGGTCCTCCAGCCGGGCGGACCGGCGGCAGGTGGCCTGCTCGGTCTCATAGTCCTGCCGCAGAATCTCCAGCTGCCGGCGCACCTCCCGCACCTCGTCCAGCAGCACCGGGTCCTCCCCCTCGGCAAAGAGCTGGTAGAGCCGCCGCAGCTTGCTCTCCAACTTGTCCATCTCCCCCTCCAGCTGGGTCAGGGGATCGGGGACGGGGTCAATCTCCTCCCCCAGCCGGGCGGACACCTGGAACAGGTCGTGGAGCACCTGCTCCTCCAGTTCCTCCGCCCACACCGCCTCAGCCTGGCAGTTGTCGCCTTTTTTCATGTGGGGCTTGGAGGGGTCCCGGCCATAGCAGCGCAGCTTATAGCCATTCTTGCCCCAGCGGATGTATCGCATCCGGGCGCCGCAAGCGCCACAGTACACCAGTCCGGTGAGCAGGTGACCCCCTCCGGCGGCTCGGTGCTTGGTAGCCCGCTCCTTCATCCGGTCCTGAACCAGATAAAACAGCTCCTCGGGCACGATGGGCTGGTGAAGGCCCTGGTACTCCTCCCCCTTGTAGGTGATGAGGCCGATGTTACTCTTGCGGGTAAGGATCTGGGTCACCAGCTTGTCGTATTTCAGCCCCATTCTGTGGGCGATCCGCTGGGCGGACCATCCCTTCAGGTAGAGCTCGTACATCTGCCGCACCCGGGGAGCGTCTGCGTTGGGCACCAGAATGCCGGTGCTCCGGTCGTAGTCGTAGCCAAAGGGTACCCCGCCGCCCCCCATCCAGTAGCCCTGCCGCACCCGCTCCACCATGCCCATTCGGGTACGCAGGTAGATGTTTTCCCGCTCCAGCTGGGCAAAGGCGGACAGAATACCGATCATGGCCCGCCCGTATGGGGTGGAGGTGTCAATGCTCTCATTGAGAGAGATAAAATCCACCCCATGGGGCAGAAATACGTCCTCAATGAGGTAGAGGGTATCTTTCTGGCTTCTGGACAGCCGGTCCAGCTTGAACACCACCACCGTGGCCACCTGCCCGCCTCGGGCATCGGCGATGAGCCTGGTCATCTCCGGCCGGTCCAGATTGCTGCCGCTGTAGCCGCCATCGGTGTAACAGCGGTAGTTGTCCCACCCCATAGCCTTGCAGTAGGCCTCCAGCCGCTCGGTCTGGGCCTGGATGGAGTAGCCCTCCTCCGCCTGGGCCTCGGTGGACACCCGGATATAGAGGGCCCGCAGGGGCTGGTTTTCCACAAGTTCCGTCATGTTTCTCTCCTGATGCTGTGTCATGGGGTCCATTGTACCGTATTGTCCCTATTCGCCGCAATTCCTTTTTCTTCCATCACTGTTTCCGTCCTCTGGCCCTGGCCTGCCGCAGCAGACGGACCAGCACCGGATTTTCCACCTGCTGGGGCGGCAAATTCTTGCCGGACACCGGCTTGCCGTTCACATAGCGTCGCACTTCCATGGTATCGCCTCCGCTCTCAGTGTGCCCGCTTTTGTCCGAAGGCAGACAAAAGGACCCGCCGTTTTCACAGCAGGTCCTTCCATCAACATCTTCCGCAGACGGGGCAGCCCGTGCCCCGCTCCACCGGCACACGGTCCAGCTCCAGCCGCTTGCCGTCGTAGAGCAACATTTCTCCCGGGATGGGATTGTGCCCCAGCAGCATCTGGAGGGCAACGGTAGCCATCAGGGAGGCCACCGCTCCGGTAACTGCCCCCAGGGCCTGACCACCCTCCTCCGGCGTAGTCCCGGCATAGCAGCAGGCCAGGCAGGGTGTTTTTCCAAACTCCACCGCCATCACCGAGCCGTACCAGCCCTCCACCCCGCCGTTGACCAGTGGGATCTTCCTTTTGGCACAGGCGGCATTGAGAGCCAGCCGGGCAGGCAGATTATCCACCGCCGCCACTGCCAGTTGGCAGTCTGCCAGCAGCTCCATTCCAGTTTTCTCGTCCAGCCAGGCCTCCACCCCCTCCACCCGCAGGTCCGGGTTGAAGGCGGACAGCCGCCGGGCGGCCGCCTCCGCCTTGGAGCGGCCCAGGTCGGCCTGGTCAAAGAGGAACTGCCGGTTCAGGTTGCTGAGGGAGACGGTGTCCCCGTCCACCACCACCAGCCGCCCCACTCCGGCCCCGGCCAGGGCGTAAAGCAGCGGGCCCCCAAGGCCTCCAGCCCCCGCCACCAGCACCGAGGAGGCGGCCAGCTTGTGCTGGCCCTCTTCCCCGATCTCCGGGATGGCCAGCTGCCGTCGGTATCGCTCCAGTTCCACAGCACCCTCCTAACCGCCGCCGCACACGGGGATGAACTCCACCACACTGTCCGGTCCTGTGGGGGTGCGGAAGCCCTTCTCCGCCCCAGCGGAGCGTTTGTCCACAATGATGTGGCTCCGCTTGGCCAGCCGGTAAGCCTCAACCCCGCGGTACTTCTTGATCTGATCCAGCAGCCGGGACACGTTGGTCCCGTCTATTGGTTCCTCCCGGCAGCCGGTGAGGTCGGCCAACCGGCCGTGGTAGCGCACCAACGCCATCTTATCCCCCCTCCGGCAGAGGGATGCCCAGGTGTTTCAGCCGCTTGGCGGTGGGCACGCCGTGGGCGTCCCACCCCCGGACCCTGTAGTACACCGGCAGCATCTTGTCCAAAGGCACCACCGTGTCCGGCCGGTCCGGGTCCTGGGGCGTTCTGGTGAGCCGTCCGGGCAGGGCGTCGTCCGCCGCCGTCAGACCCTCCCGCAGGTTGTACAGCCGCTCCACATTGTAGCTGCGCTCCCCTACAGTAAAGAATTTGCCAATGGTCATAGGCAGGCCGGTGACCAGAGAGATGGACTTGCTGTGGGGCACCAGCATACAGTTGATGGGCATGATCCAGGGCATGAACTTCCAGATTTGCCCCAGCAGGGGCCGGGCAGACAGCATCACCTTGCCCGCCGCCCGGCAGGCAAAGCTGGCAGGTCCAAATTTGAACAGGATACCGGGGATCATGGCCTGCATGGTAAACAGGCAGAACCCGGCGGCGGAGGCCGCCTCCATACCGTTCTGGAAGAACACCGTCAGCTCCGGCTTGCCCTTGGGGGTCTGGGCGTCCATGCTGATAACACCCACCGACTCCAGAAGGGCCAGATAGCCGCCGTTCAGGTGGCAGCCGCCCCGGTTGGCGGTGGCGTAGCCCAGTCCCATGCCCACGCTCTTCCGGGGCTCATAGGCGGCCAGCTCCAGCCCCTTGGCGTGGATGGCAAAGTCGGCGCCGCCGTACTTCTCGCTTAAGGCCTTGCTGCCGATGGACAGTTCCCCGGCAGGACCCCGGCGGTAGGCCACATCCTCCACCACCCGGGGCAGGTCCTCGGGCTGGCCCGGCTTCAGGCCGAAGTCTCCCATCCCCTTCTCCTGGAGCTCCATGGCAAAGGCGATGGTGCCCGCCAGGGAGATGGTGTCCATGCCCAGCAGGTCGCACTTGTAGTTCAGCTCATTGATGAGATCCAGGTCCCGGTTCTCCAGGTTGGGTCCAAAGAGGCCCAGGGTCTCGTACTCCGGCCCCTTGACCTCCTTGCCTTTTACCTTCACCCGCCGCTCGCAGCGGATGGGGCAGCTGACGCAGCTGCTGTTGCGGGTGAGCCTGGTGTCCGCCAGGGTCTCGCCGCTGACCTCCTCGTAGTGCTCGTACCGGCCCCGGGTAAAGTTGTGGGTGGGCAGCACGCCGGAGGCGTTGGCCTTGCTCACCAGACCCGCCGAGCCGTATCGAGGCAGACTGTCCCCGGTCATGGGGTGCTTTTTCAGCAGCTTGACCCACTTGCGGGTGTGGGCCTCGAAGCCCTCGGGATTGGCCTTCACCACCTCACGGGTGCCGTAGGCAATGACCGCTTTCAGATTCTTGCTGCCCATGACCGCCCCGGCCCCGCAGCGCCCGGCCACTCGCTCGCCGCTGGCGGCGCAGGCAAAGCGCACCCCGTTCTCTCCGGCTGGGCCGATGACCAGCTTGCCGTACCGCTCCGGCAGTTCTTCCTGGGTGCGCTCAGTGTCCAGGCCCTGGAGTTGGGGACAGGCCTCGATGCGGATCTTGCCGTCCTCCACCACCACCATGCTCAGCTCCGGGGCCTTTCCGCACAGAATGAGTCCGTCAAAGCCCGCCTTCTTCAGCAGCATCCCAAAGGGTCCGCCGCAGTTGGAGGAGGCGATACCGCCGGTGAGGACGTTTTTAAAGGTCATGTTGAACCGGCTGGAGCTGGGGGCGCCGGTGTCGTTCATGGGTCCGGTGTTGACGATAAGCACCGCCTCCGGGCTGAGGGGGTCCAGCCCCGCGGTCGTCAGATCGGTGAGCAGCCGGGCCCCCAGGGCCTTGCCACCCAGATATTGCTCAAACAGTCTGGCGGAGATGGTACACTTCCGCCACCGGCCGTTTGTCAAGTCCACTTGGGCATAGACCGGCAGGATCATGCTCCCACCCCTTCCTTCATGGTGATGGCCCCAATGCCGCAGGCCCGGGCACACAGACCGCAGCCCACGCAGTTGTCCGGAGCGCTCAGCTGGGCGAATACCTCCAGATCCCCCTTCTGCCGGGGCAGGCTGATGGACAGGCAGGAGAAGCCGCAGGCAAGCACACACATGGAGCAGGCGGTACACAGCTTGGTGTCAATGACCGGTCTGGGCCACTTTTCTTTGGGTACTTTATGGCTGTAGAGGCCGGGCAGGGGCCCCTCGATGGCCCCTCTCGGGCACACCCGGCCGCACACCCCGCACTGGGTACAGCGGACGGGATCAATGGTATGTACCTGCTTGACCGTGCCGGTGATGGCCCCCACCGGACAGTTTTTAGCGCACAGAGTACAGCCCACACAGTTTTCTGTGATCTGGTACGGCATCCAGACCCCTCCTTCACGCATCATAGAAAAGCCCGCCCCGCAGCCGGGGCGGGCTTGACGCCTGAACTCAGGCCTCTTCCTTGGCGCACACCGCCTCCATCAGCTTGCGGGCGTGCTCCCGGGTGAAGTACCGGGGCACCGGATAGGTGCCGTGGCACTCCTGGAAGGCCATGTCGATAACCTCCTCGATGGCGGAGGCGGGGAACTTTTCAAACCGGTTGGGAATGCCCATCTGCCGGTTGAGCTTATAGAGCAGCTTTACGAAGCGGGTGGCTTTGATCTGGTCGCTGTCTCCCGGCATCCCCAGCTTGAGCATCCGTCCCAGCTCGGCAAAGCGCTTATAACACACAGGCAGGTAATAGCGCATGATATGGGGCAGCAGCACCGCATTGGCCAGGCCGTGGGGCACGCCGAACTTGCCGCCGATGGTGTGGGCAAAGGCATGGACGTAGCCCACATAGGTACGGGTAAAGGCCATACCTGCGAAGAAGGAGGCGGTGAGCAGGGCCTCCCGGCCCTCCAGATCGGTCGGGTCCTCCTGGACCTTGGGCAGGTACTGGAAGATAAGCCGGACGGCAATGCGGGCCTGGCGGTCGGTCTCCTCGTCAGCGTAGCCCGCCACATAGGCCTCCAGGGCGTGGGTCAGGGCGTCCAGAGCGGTGTGGGCGGTGGTGTGCTTGGGCAGGCCCACCGTCAGCTCCGGGTCCAGAATGGCAAACATGGGCACCAGCTTGGGGTCCAGCAGCTGCTTTTTGCTGTGGGTGGCGGAGTCCGAGATGATGGCGGCCACGGTGGTCTCGCTGCCGGTACCGGCAGTGGTGGGCACCGCGATAAGGGGCAGGGGCCGGCGGCGCACCTTCAGCATTCCGGCCAGGGCCTCGGCGCTGGTGTGGTTGGCCACGGCGGCAGCCACCGCCTTAGCGGTGTCCATCACCGATCCACCGCCTACTGCCACCACGGCGTCGCAGCCGGAGCAGGCCTTTTTGGCCTCGGCCACAATGGCAAAGGTGGGATCGGGCTGCACCCCGTCATACACGCTATGCTCCACTCCGGCGTTCCGGATGCTCTCTTCCACCCCATCCAGCAGGCCGGACTGATGGAGGAAGGAATCAGTGATCACCAGGGCCTTTTTGGCGCCCAGCATTTTCAGCAGGCGGCCTGCCTCTTTGGCACGGCCCGGCCCAATGTAGGTCACAGGGGTAGGTTTGCTGACGATTTTGATGACCGGTTTACGCACGGCCACGCTCAGCTTTGACATGGTGGTATTCATAAGATCCTCTCCTCCTGACCGCCCGCGGTCCGCGGTTTGTTTTCTTTATTTTACCACCAACCTACTCAAGAATCAAGATTCTGAAACCTGGAGTTTGAATTCAAGTATTTCTATTTCCCCAAAATACCTATCATCGGCACGCCATAGGTGGAAAAACGCACGTCCAGATCGGTGTTGAAATTATCAATGGCTTTAATGAGGCCAATGCACCCTACCTGAAACAGATCGTCGGCGTTCTCACCCCGGCCGGAAAACTTCTGAATCACCGACAGCACCAGCCGCAGGTTGCCTGCGATAAGCTGTTCCCGGGCCTCCATGTCCCCCTGCTTCACCCGCCGGAGCAGTTCCATGGTCTCCTCGTTTTTCAGTACCTTCAGCTTTGCCGTGTTGACGCCGCAGATCTCAACCTTTCCCTGCATGGCCCCTGCCTCCTTCTCTGTGTCTGTGTTCAGTATGTCCCCGACGGTTCCTTTCATACGGCGACCCCTGCGGCAATCTTTTTTATCGTGGGACCGCTTTCGATGGACTTCGGTGTCTCTTGTGTTCTGACCTTATTTCCGCTATACTGAACAAAAAGAAGAATCAGGTCAGACAGGAGGATCTCTATGCTCACGCCTATTTTGGACAGCAGTGCTTCCATGCCCTTATATGAACAGCTCTACCGCCACATTCGGGGGGAGATCGAGGCCGGGCGGTTGGCCGCCGGGGAGCGGCTGCCCTCCAAGCGGGCCCTGGCCGCCCACCTGAAAATCAGCGTGGTAACGGTGGAGGGAGCCTATAATCAGCTGCTGGCGGAGGGCTACCTTCGCTCCCAACCCAAGCGGGGCTTCTTCGTGCAGGCGGCGGAGGCAGCCCCCGCCAGAACCTCCCCCGGCCCTCTACCCCCA